>NZ_JBEOOG010000019.1:0-58679 GCF_040308965.1 Pseudoalteromonas sp. MER144-MNA-CIBAN-0113 | reverse complement strand
GAAGTCGAAAGATTGAGTCATGTGTCACTCCTGTTTTCTTAATAATACTGAAATGACACAGATTTCTAAACACTACCCTTTTACCCACATGAATTTTTGAAAACTGCATTTTATGTGATTGTTGAACACATTCCCAAGCCTGACTTTACTGGTTTACGTGAAATTGGTTTAAGCGATTTTATTGACATGGATGTAGCAGGGATCACCTATAAAAACACTTATTACATATTACCTCATGTTGCGCGTAATTTAAGAGTGCATTTTCATGAGCTGGCTCATGTAGTTCAATGGCGCGAGCTCGGTGCTCACGCTTTTATTATGCGCTACATCAATGAAATTCAAACCTGTGGTTATGATGATGCTCCGCTTGAAAAAATGGCCTATAAACTTGATGCACACTTTACCAGCAATGGAAATAAATTTAATATTCCTGACTATATTACTCAACAGCTTTAGTTAATAAATATTATAAAAGGAATTTATATGTCGCGCTTTATGCTCTATTTACTAGTTTTATCTGCCTTTAATGTGCAGGCGAGCTCTTTTGATGACGATATCGTCAATGCATTGATCCACAGAACAACGCAACAAGTAACTTACGATGGCGCCTATCATAGGCTTGAATACCCTGGTGGCGATGTGCCCGATAATATTGGTGTGTGTACTGATGTTATAATTAGGTCGTATCGACAGCTTGGTATTGATTTGCAAAAGTTAGTACATGAAGACATGCAGACCAATTTTCGCGCATATCCTTCTAAGCGTATTTGGGGATTAACCAAGCCAGATAAAAACATTGATCATCGACGTGTACCTAACTTACAGGTTTACTTTGAGCGCCATGCACAAGTGTTAACTAAATCGCTTAATGCAGCAGATTATAAAACCGGTGACATAGTCACTTGGATGCTGCCAGGCAATTTACCGCACATAGGTATGGTTGTTAATGAAATAGAACAGGGCAGCGGCAACCCGCTTATTGTGCACAATATTGGTCGCGGACCTGAAATGAGCGATATGCTTTTTGCTTATACAATTACGGGTCATTACCGATTTTTACCTGCTGCTTATTCAGATTAAATAACACGGCTATAATCGCGATTACTTGAGTAATAATTGCAGAAACAGGTAAGTAAATAAAGCGAGCTGTTTGGCATTATACTGTGTGGTTTGCTAGTTACTTTAAATTAATACTGATATCACCATTGGGCTTGCAGCAACACAAGAGTATTTCACCATCGCGAACAAACGCTAACGGCTCTTCATTGTAATTAACTTTACCAGAGACAAGTGTTGCTCGACACGCACCGCAATATCCCTCACGGCATTGGTAAGCGGCATCAATCTTATTTGATTCTAGGCAATGTAAAAGAGAAGGGCAGCCAGCGGTAAAATCAATACGCTGGCTGTTATCTGCAAGCGTAATACTTGCAGTCGTTCTATCAGTCATTATAAATCAAAGTCACCAAATTCAGCAACATCAACCTGTGAATCAATTTGACCTACAAGGTATGAGCTAATTTCCGCTTCTTGTGGAGCAACTTGCACGTTATCAGAAACAAGCCATGAGTTGATCCATGGAATAGGGTTACTGTTATTATCAAACTGTGCTGGTAAACCAATAGCAGTCATGCGTGCATTGGTAATGTATTCAACATACTGACATAAAATATGCTTATTTAAGCCAATCATTGAACCATCTTTAAACAGGTACTCGGCCCATTCTTTTTCTTGCTCTGCAGCGTCAACAAACATCTTGATTGCTTCTTCACGGCACTGTGCAGCAACAATTGCCATTTCAGGGTCGTCTTTGCCATCTTGCATAATATTTAAAATATGCTGAGTTCCTGAAAGGTGAAGCGCTTCATCACGGGCAATAAGCTTAATAATTTTAGCATTGCCTTCCATTAGCTCACGCTCGGCAAACGCAAATGAACACGCAAAGCTGACATAAAAGCGAATAGCTTCAAGAATGTTCACTGACATCATCGCCAGATACAATTTCTTTTTCAGCTCAAATAAATTAACCACAACGGTTTCACCATTAATGTCATGTTTGCCTTCACCGTACAGGTTGTAAAGCGACACCGAGTTAATTAAATCGTCGTAATAAGTGGTTACGGCATCGGCACGTTCACTAATTTTGTCATTGCTAACAATGTCGTCAAAAATGAGTTCAGGGGCTTGAGTTACATTACGAATAATATGTGTGTATGAACGGCTGTGAATGGTTTCACTAAACGCCCATGTTTCAATCCATGTTTCAAGCTCAGGAATTGACACGATTGGCAATAGTGCAACGTTAGGCGAACGGCCTTGAACACTATCAAGCAAAGTTTGGTATTTTAAGTTACTTAAAAAGATATGTTTTTCGTGATCAGGAAGCGCTTGAAAGTCTAAACGGTCTTTACTTACGTCAACTTCTTCAGGACGCCAAAAGAAAGACAATTGTTTTTCAATCAGCTTTTCAAAAATAGGGTATTTTTGTTGATCGTAACGTGACACGTTAACGGTTTGACCAAAAAACATTGGCTCTTGCATTTGGTTATTATGATTTCTGCTAAAAGTAGTATAAGACATGTTTATCACTCAAAAAACTATCACTAAAACTATCAGGACAAAGCGGGCAAGGCGCCCGCTTTAAGTTTAACTATTAAATTTTACACGCGCCGCCTGCACAATCATCATCTTCCACTTCTGGAGCGTCTTCTTGTGCATCTGATGCGCCATCACGGGTGTTATGGTAGTACAGTGTTTTAACACCTAGCTTGTAGGCACCAAGTAAGTCTTTTAGTAAGACTTTCATAGGTACTCTACCGCCTTCGTATTTATTTGGATCATAATTAGTATTTGCTGAAATCGTTTGATCGATAAATTTCTGCATTATGCCTACTAATTGTAAGTAACCATCGTTAGATGGGATATCCCACAGTAACTCATAGCTATCTTTAAGGCGTTCGTACTCAGGGACAACTTGTTTTAAAATACCGTCTTTACTTGCTTTAACACTAATATGGCCACGCGGTGGCTCAATGCCATTGGTTGCATTAGATATTTGCGATGATGTTTCTGATGGCATTAATGCGCTCAGTGTTGAGTTACGCATACCGTGCTCTTTAATGCTGGCACGTAACGTATCCCAATCAAGATGAAGTGGTTCATCACAAATTTTATCTAAATCACGCTTGTACGTATCCGTTGGCATAATACCTTGTGAGTACGTTGTTTCGTTAAATTTAGGACAGGCACCACGTTCTTTTGCCAGCTCATTAGACGCTTTCATTAGGTAGTACTGAATCGCTTCAAATGTTTTGTGCGTAAGCGCATTTGCGCTGCCATCTGAATAACGCTTACCGTTTTTAGCTAGGTAGTATGCGTAGTTAATAACGCCTATGCCTAGCGTACGACGTCCCATAGTGGCATTTTTAGCTGCAGGTACTGGGTAGTCTTGGAAATCAAGTAGGTTATCAAGTGCGCGTACTGCAAGCTCAGCTAACTCTTCTAGTTCATCTAAAGACTCAATCGCGCCTAAGTTAAACGCAGATAATGTACAAAGTGCAATTTCACCTTCTTCATCATTTACGTTGTTAAGAGGCTTAGTTGGTAACGCAATTTCTAAACATAAGTTAGATTGACGGATCGGAGCCACTTTTGAGATAAACGGACTGTGTGTATTACAGTGGTCAACGTTTTGTAAGTAAATACGACCCGTGCTAGCACGTTCTTGAGCAAACATAGAGAACAGCTCAATTGCTTTAATTCGTTTTTTACGAATTAACTCGTCTTGCTCATATTTTACATATAGCGCGTCAAACTCGTCTTGATCTTCAAAAAATGCATCGTAAAGTCCAGGCACATCAGAGGGGCTGAATAACGTAATGTAATCGTCTTTAATTAAACGTGAGTACATGAGTTTATTAAACTGTACGCCGTAATCTAAGTGACGTACGCGGTTATCATCAACGCCACGGTTGTTTTTAAGCACTAATAAGTTTTCAACTTCTAAATGCCAAAGCGGGTAGAAAAGGGTTGCTGCGCCACCACGTACACCGCCTTGCGAACAGCTTTTAACCGCTGTTTGAAAGTGCTTATAAAACGGAATACAGCCAGTGTGATACGCTTCACCGTTACGAATAGGGCTACCTAATGCACGAATACGACCTGCATTAATACCAATACCAGCACGTTGAGAAACGTATTTAACAATTGCTGATGAAGTCGCATTAATTGAATCTAAGCTGTCGCCACACTCAATCAGTACACATGAGCTAAACTGGCGTGTTGGTGTACGTACGCCCGACATAATTGGCGTAGGTAAAGAAATTTTAAATAATGAAACCGCATCATAAAAACGTTTGATGTAATCAATACGTGTATCACGAGGGTAATCAGAGAATAAGCTTGCAGCCACTAAGATATATAAAAACTGCGCGCTTTCGTAAATTTCACCCGTTACACGGTTTTGAACTAGGTATTTACCTTCAAGCTGTTTTACTGCTGCGTAGCTAAAGTTAAGATCGCGAGAATGATCTAAGTACGCATCTAGCTCATCTAATTCTTGCTCTGTGTAATCAACGAGTAAATGTGCATCGTAACGTTTTTGTTCAACCATGTTAGTAACATGGTCAAAAAGACGCGGTGGCTCAAACTGGCCATAGGCTTTTTTACGTAAATGGAATACAGCTAAACGAGCAGCAAGGTACTGATAATCAGGCGATTCTTTAGAAATCTGATCCGCAGCAGCTTTAATAATCGTTTCGTGGATGTCTTTAGTACGAATACCGTCATAAAATTGAATATGCGATTTAAGTTCAACTTGTGAAACCGAAACGTTATTTAAACCTTCGGCGGCCCATTCAATAACGCGATGGATCTTATCAAGATCGAGTGGCTCTTTACGACCGTCACGTTTGCTTACAGATAACTGTTGGTTCATAGCTTTGCCTGTATTCCTTGGGAATTAAATATTTTTGACCAATGCGTGCACCTAAAAAAGCGCAGTGCCTATTCGTTTATTGTTATTTTCACCGGTTTGGTGAATTTAATTGAATAACATTTAGCCACAATATCTGGTGTTGTTCAAATTAGAGATCACAAGATAGTGTGGTCTGGGATCTTTTGCAAGGGACAGAAACCGCTCTGATTGTGGATAACGTTGGGATAACGCAATTGTGTTAGTAGGCATTAACCTTTGATCATTCGGTTAAGTTGAAATTTGTAAAAATCAACTAAGGAAAGATTAAATTTACGCTTTTTAAAAATAAATTTTGTCTGCTTTTTTTATCATCAAGCTTTGCGTAAAAACTAACACAATCACAAGATGTAGTGTTTATTAATTAACATGACACTATATGTGGTTAAATGCATCTATAGGACTGTGCCAATTAAAATCCGCATTCCAAGCCAATGCCTCGTCAACACTCGGTACATATCCCCATAGTGCGGTTGCGGTGTGCATATTGGCTGCTTTACCTGCTTGAATGTCACGCTGCGCATCACCTATATATAAGCAACGCGAAGGATCTACACTCATTTGCTCAGCGCAATACAGTAAAGGAAGGGGTGAGGGCTTAGATTCAGCTAAGGTATCACCGCTTATCACAATACGTGCATTTTTTAATGCAGGAATCGCCTTGACTAAAGGATCAGTTAAAAATCCGGGCTTATTAGTCATAATTCCCCAAGGGATTGCTTTGTTATCAAGTGCGATTAGTAATTGCTCTATTCCTACAAAACATCGGGTATGGGTGGCAATATTGGCAGCGTATTGCGTAACTAGCTCATGTAAAAGTTGCTCTTGCGGCTGTTGTGCCCAGCTTTCTTTAAAACCAGCAGCCAATAAAGCGGCAGCACCATTTGAAGCCGCGGGGCGATATATATCACTGCCCACTTGGGGTTGTTGATGATTTTGCAGCACAGTGTTGAGTGCGGCGCCTAAATCATCGGCGGTATCGAGTAAAGTACCATCTAAGTCAAACAGCAATGCTTGATATTCCAATGGGGCAATGGAGGTTTGAGAGCTTGCCATTACGCTAACTTCTCAAAATGCAGCATATAATTTACGCTTACATCATCATTCATTGTGTATTGCTTAGAAAGCGGGTTGTAACTTAAACCAGCACTGGCACGTACTTTTAAGCCAGCTTGCTCTGCCCATGCAATTAATTGTGCAGGTTTAATAAACTTTTTATGGTCATGGGTACCCTCTGGGACCATTTTTAACAGTTTTTCTGCACCGACAATAGCGTATAAGTAAGCTTTTGGGGTTTTATTAAGAGTAGAGAAAAAAACATCAGCGCCTGGTTTTGCCAACTTAGCCACCGCATGAATAATAGAAGCAGGGTCGGGGACGTGCTCTAACATTTCCATACAAGTGATCACATCAAAGCGCTCAGGGTGCTCATCTGCAAACTGCTCTGCAGGTACTTTTATATACTCAACGGGGACACTTGTTTCTAAGCTGTGTAACTTGGCGACAGTTAAAGGCTCTTGGCCCATATCGATGCCAGTTACTTTAGCGCCCATTCGCGCCATGCTGTGACTTAAAATGCCACCACCACATCCTACATCGAGGGTTTCTTTATCAAATAATCCTTTGGTTTTGTCTGCGATGAAATCTAATCGTAATGGATTAATTTCGTGAAGCGGCTTAAATTCGCCTTCTAAATCCCACCAACGCTCTGCGATGGCTTCAAACTTTGCTATTTCTGCGTTATCTACATTTTGATGTTCGGTCATAAAATACTTCCTCGTCAATCTGAGGCCATTATATAGGCCTAAATTGATAAATCGCAAAGTTTTGCGCCTGTAAATTAAAATTAATTGTGATAGCATGGTTACTTAGAAATAATAACAAACACTCTTAATACCTAATACTGGGTTGTTAAGAGCTGATACTGAAGGAATGTGATATCAAATGACTGATCTCGCCAATGAAATTCTGCCAGTCAATATTGAAGACGAGTTAAAAAACTCCTACTTAGATTACGCCATGAGTGTAATTGTAGGACGTGCATTACCAGACGTACGTGACGGTTTAAAACCTGTTCACCGCCGCGTTTTGTTTGCAATGAACGAGCTTAGTAATGACTGGAACAAGCCTTACAAAAAATCGGCCCGTGTGGTCGGTGACGTAATCGGTAAATACCACCCACACGGCGACAGTGCAGTTTATGACACCATCGTACGTATGGCTCAGCCATTCTCACTGCGTTACATGCTAGTAGATGGTCAGGGTAACTTTGGTTCGGTTGATGGTGATTCAGCAGCGGCAATGCGTTATACAGAAGTACGTATGGCAAAAATGTCGCACGAATTATTAGCCGATCTTGAAAAAGAAACGGTTGATTTTGTGCCTAACTACGATGGCACAGAGCAAATTCCTGATGTGTTACCCACTAAAATACCTAACCTGTTAGTTAATGGTTCATCGGGTATTGCGGTTGGTATGGCAACAAATATTCCGCCACATAACTTAACAGAAGTCGTGAATGGCTGTTTAGCGCTTATTCAAAACCCTGAATTGACCATTACTGAGTTAATGGATTACATTCCTGGGCCTGATTTCCCAACTGCGGCGATTATTAACGGTAAAAAAGGCATTGAACAAGCTTATCAAACCGGTCGTGGTAAAGTGTACATGCGTGCGCGTGCTGACATCGAAACCGATGAAAAGACGGGTCGCGAAACCATTATTGTTCATGAAATCCCTTACCAAGTTAACAAAGCACGTTTGATTGAAAAAATCGCCGAGCTAGTTAAAGATAAAAAAATTGAAGGGATCAGCGCATTACGTGATGAATCAGATAAAGACGGTATGCGTATCGTTATCGAGATCAAACGTGGTGACGTAGGTGAAGTTATTTTAAACAACCTTTATTCACAAACTCAGTTACAAACTGTGTTTGGTATGAATATGGTTGCGTTAATTAATAACCAACCTAAGTGTTTCAACTTAAAAGAAATGCTTGAAGAATTTATTATTCACCGTCGTGAAGTTGTTACCCGTCGTACGGTATTTGATTTACGCAAAGCCCGCGACCGTGCGCATACGCTAGAAGGTTTAGCGATTGCACTGGCTAACATTGACCCAATTATCGAACTTATTCGTAAGTCGCCAACACCTGCTGAAGCAAAAGTTGCATTAACAGCGCGTCCATGGGAATTAGGTAATGTTAAAGCCATGCTTGATAAAGCAGGCGAAGACAACGTGGCACGCCCAGATTGGTTAGCAAGCGAGCTTGGTATTCGTGATGGTCAGTACTATATTTCTGAGCAACAAGCTCAAGCAATATTAGACTTACGTTTACACAAACTTACTGGTCTTGAACACGAAAAAATTCTTACCGAATATCAATCATTACTTGAGTTGATTGCCGAGTTATTATTCATTTTGGCAAATCCAGAGCGTTTAATGGAAGTTATTCGTGATGAGCTCGTTGAAATTAAAGAGCAATATGGTGATGAGCGCCGCACTGAAATAAATGCTGCAGCACACGATATAAGCCTTGAAGATTTAATCAACGAAGAAAACGTAGTCGTTACGCTTTCACATGAAGGGTACGTTAAGTATCAAGCATTAACTGATTACGAAGCGCAGCGTCGTGGTGGTAAAGGTAAATCAGCAACTAAGATGAAAGATGAAGATTTCATTGAACGTTTATTGGTTGCCAATACGCACGATACTATTCTTTGTTTCTCTACAGCGGGTCGTTTATATTGGCTTAAAGTATACCAGTTGCCACTTGCCAGTCGTGCAGCGCGCGGTAAGCCAATTGTTAACTTATTACCACTTGAAGCAGATGAACGTATTACTGCAATCCTGCCAGTACGCGATTATGAAGATGATAAATACATCTTTATGGCGACGGCGTTCGGTACGGTTAAGAAGACGCCATTAACGGCTTACAGTCGTCAACGTGCAAGCGGAATCATTGCGGTTAACTTAAACGAAGGTGATAGCTTAATCGGTGTTGATATTACCGATGGCAGCAACGAAATTATGTTGTTCACTGATGCGGGTAAAGTTGTTCGCTTTAAAGAAGCTGAAGAAACAGCTGTCGTTGATGAAAATGGTAACCCAGTACTAGACGAAGAAGGCAAACCTGAAATCCGTTTCAAAGGTGTACGTCCTATGGGCCGTACTGCAACGGGTGTTCGTGGTATTAAGATGCCAGACGATCAGCGTGTTGTATCACTTATTGTACCAAAGAATGATGGTGCAATATTAACAGTGACAGAAAATGGCTACGGCAAGCGTACCCAACTTGAAGATTACCCATCTAAGAGTCGTGCAACTCAAGGTGTTGTATCAATCAAAGTGAGTGAGCGTAACGGTGCTGTTGTTGGTGCTGTACAGGTTGATGACAACGACGAAATAATGATTATTTCGAATCGTGGTACCTTAGTACGTACTCGCGTTAATGAAGTTTCTACGGTTGGGCGTAACACCCAAGGTGTTATTTTGATCAGAACTATTGACGAAGAGCAAGTAGTTGGTTTACAACGTATAGAAGAAATTGAAGTGACTGAAAGTGACTTGGTTGATATCGAAGACGTTGAAACAGTAGATACAGTTATTGATGAAGTGGCGGATGACAATCCTCCTTCAGAATAATTAGATTGAAAAAAGCGGCCTTGGCCGCTTTTTTTATGTAGTTGAAAAAAATTAAATTAGTTTAATTCAAGTTAAATTACTGGAATGAGGAAAAGGTAATGAGTATATATAATTTTTGTGCAGGCCCTGCAATGTTACCACCGGCAGTCATGCAAAAAGCGCAAAAAGAGTTTTTAAACTGGCAAGGTCTTGGTGTATCGGTGATGGAAATAAGTCATCGTAGTCATGAATTTTTAGCATTAACCGCTAAATGTGAAGCCAGCCTGCGTCGTTTAATGAATATAAGTGACGAGTTTGAAGTGCTATTTATGCACGGTGGTGGTCGAGGTCAATTCAGTGCCGTACCTTTAAACCTTCATGTTAACGGTAAAAAAGCAGTTTATTGTGAAAATGGCGTTTGGTCAAAAAGTGCAACCAGCGAAGCCGATAAGTTTACAAATACACACGCTGTTGATGTGCGCAATGATGATAACGGCCTGTTTTCTATTAAGCAGGTAGCCGATTGGGTTTTACCTGCTGATGCGGCTTACATTCACTATTGCCCGAATGAAACCGTAGACGGCCTTGAAATATTTGATGTACCCAGTCATCCAACGGCGCCGATTGTGGCCGATATGTCGTCGACTATTTTATCGCGCGAAATTGACGTTAATAAATTTGATTTAATCTACGCGGGTGCACAAAAAAATATCGGTCCGTCGGGCATTGCTATTGTGATTGTTCGCAAAACGCTACTTGAGCGTGAAGGGCTCGCCAAGCCGGGTATTTTAGATTACGCCCTTGAAGCAAAACAAGGCAGCATGTTTAACACACCACCGACTTTTGCTTGGTATTTAGCGGCTGAAGTATTTGCATGGCTTGAGCAAACCGGGGGTGTAAAAGCCATGGAAGCTCATAATATTGCCAAAGCGCAGCTGCTTTATGATTTTATTGATGGCTCAGATTTTTATACCAATAAAGTAGCGAAGCATTGCCGTTCACGTATGAATGTGCCTTTTTGGCTGGTTGATGAAAGCTTAAATGATAAGTTTGTTAAAGAGTCAAAAGAAGCGGGCTTGTTAGCGCTTGAAGGTCATCGTATTGTTGGCGGGATGCGCGCCAGTATTTATAACGCGATGCCATTGGAAGGCGTACAAGCCCTAGTTGACTTTATGGCTAACTTCGCCAAGGAGAATAGTTAATGGAGCAACTTTCCTTAGCCCCTATTTCACAAGTGAATGGCAGTGTGACATTACCGGGCTCAAAGAGTTTATCAAACCGAATTTTATTATTAGCAGCATTATCTAACGGCACCACGGTTGTTGAAAACTTACTCGATAGCGACGATATTCGCCATATGTTGGGTGCGTTAAAGCACTTAGGCGTTAATGTAACGCTTAATACTGAGCGCACCGTAGCGACCGTAGAGGGCGTGAGTGGCGTGTTTAATACGCCAACTGAGCCGTTGTTTTTAGGTAATGCAGGTACAGCGTATCGGCCATTAACGGCAGTACTGAGTGCGATTGCTGGTGAGTATGAGTTAATTGGTGAGCCGCGCATGGAAGAGCGCCCTATAGGGCATTTAGTTGATGCCTTACAAGCGCTCGGGGGTGATGTTAGTTATTTAAAAAATAAAGATTACCCGCCACTTAAAATTATCGGTGGGCAAATAGCCGGCGGTGAAGTCGAAATTGACGGCAGTATTTCAAGTCAATTTTTAACGGCGCTGCTCATGGCTGCGCCGTTATTTAAAGGCGATACACACATTAAAATTAAAGGCACCTTAGTCTCTAAGCCTTATATTGATATTACGCTGGATGTGATGGCGCGCTTTGGTGTAACTGTTGAGCATGATAATTACACCACGTTCTTCGTTAAAGGTGCTCAGCAATACCAAGCGGTTGAGCGCATAATGGTTGAAGGTGATGCTTCATCGGCTTCTTATTTTATTGCTGCTGCAGCAATTGCCGGTGGCGAAATAGAAATTAAAGGCGTTGGCGCTAAATCAGTTCAAGGTGATATTGGCTTTGCTAAAGTGATGGAGCAGGTTGGTGCTAAAATTGATTGGTATGACGAGCGTTTAGTTGTTCGTAAAGGCGAGCTTAACGGTATCGATATTGATGCGAATGCGATACCTGATGCTGCCATGACCTTGGCGACTGTTGCCTTGTTTGCTAAAGGGCCAACCGCTATTCGTAATATTTATAACTGGCGGGTAAAAGAAACTGACCGTTTACATGCAATGGCCACCGAGCTTAAAAAAGTAGGGGCTGACGTGGTTGAAGGGCACGACTTTATTGAGATCACACCGCCAAAACATTTTAATAATGTGGCTGTAGATACCTACGACGATCACCGTATTGCCATGTGCTTTGCAATGGTGGCAGTAGGGGGTAAGCCCATAACGATTAACGATCCGGCCTGTACTTATAAGACATTCCCAACATTTTTCAACGTGTTAGCATCTGTCAGTAAATAGGCTATTGATAAGTATTTATAAAAAGTTACATACTAAAAGCGGATAATCTTTATTAATTGGCGTATAATGTGGCGGTTTATTTTGGTGTGCATTGAAGGAGGTTTTAAATGCCGGCGTTATTAATGCCCGTAATCACCGTAGATGGCCCAAGTGGTTCTGGTAAAGGAACTGTTTGTCGCCTATTGGCTGAAAAATTAGGCTGGGATGTGTTAGATAGCGGAGCAATTTATCGCGTACTATCACTTGCAGCACTTCATCACCAAATTGCGTTAGATAACGAAGAAGCACTGGTTCCATTAGCTGCAAATCTTGATGTGCAGTTTTTGATAGACAGTGACACTAATGCAGGAAAGATTATTTTAGAAGGCGAAGATGTCACAACCACTATTCGAAATGAAGAAGTGGGTGCTGCAGCGTCTAAAGTGGCCGCATTACCGCGTGTTCGAGAAGCGTTGCTTCGCCGCCAGCGTGCGTTTAGAACAGAAAACGGTTTAATTGCCGATGGCCGCGATATGGGCACTGTGGTATTTCCAGATGCGCCATTAAAGATATTTCTAACCGCAAGTGCAGAAGAACGTGCTCGCAGACGTTTTGTTGAGTTGAATGAGCGCGGGCTTAATGTTACACTAAGTGGTCTATTACAGGACATTCAAGCACGTGATGACCGCGATATGAATCGTGCCGTTGCGCCGCTTGTACCTGCAGAGGATGCGATTGAGCTTGATACTAGCGAACTCAACGCGCAGCAAGTCTTTGATAAAGTTATAACTTTATTAGATGCGAGCATCTCAGAAGGTAAGCTTCCTAAACGAAGCTAAATACATTTTATGCACCAGCAGGATGCCAGTGCTATTTTAACAACCCCATGCAGCATGGTTGCTTATTGGTATTAATATATGAGACGTATATTCGTATGTCAGAAAATTTTGCGCAGTTATTTGAAGAAAGCTTAAAGGGTTTTGAAGCAGAGCAAGGCTCTATCGTTAAAGGTACAGTAATCTCAATCGAGAACAACATTGTACTTGTAGATGCTGGTCTTAAATCAGAAAGTGCTATCCCTGCAGAGCAGTTCAAAAATGCTGCTGGTGAACTAGAAGTTGCTGTTGGCGACGAAGTAGATGTTGCACTAGATGCAATCGAAGACGGTTTCGGTGAAACTATCCTTTCTCGTGAGAAAGCGAAGCGTCACGAAGCGTGGATCCGTCTTGAGAAAGCATGTGAAGAGCAAGAGACTGTTACTGGTGTTATCAACGGTAAAGTTAAAGGCGGTTTCACAGTTGAAGTTGATTCAATCCGTGCTTTCCTACCTGGTTCACTTGTTGATGTTCGTCCAGTACGTGACACAACTCACCTTGAAGGCAAAGAGCTTGAATTTAAAGTAATCAAGCTTGATCAAAAACGTAACAACGTTGTTGTTTCACGTCGTGCAGTTATCGAATCAGAAAACTCACAAGAACGTGAAGAGCTTCTTGCTAACCTTGTTGAAGGTCAAGAAGTTAAAGGTATCGTTAAGAACCTTACTGACTACGGTGCATTCGTTGACCTTGGTGGTGTTGATGGTCTACTACACATTACTGATATGGCGTGGAAGCGTGTTAAGCACCCTTCAGAAATCGTTAATGTTGGCGACGAAATCGCAGTTAAAGTTCTTAAATTCGACAAAGATAAAACTCGTGTATCTCTAGGTCTTAAACAGCTTGGCGAAGATCCATGGGCAGCTATCGCTGGTCGTTACCCAGAAGGTTCTAAACTTTCTGGTCGTGTAACTAACCTTACTGATTACGGTTGCTTCGTAGAAATCGAAGAAGGCGTTGAAGGTCTAGTACACGTTTCTGAAATGGATTGGACTAACAAGAACATCCACCCTTCAAAAGTTGTTTCACTTGGTGACACTGTTGAAGTTATGGTTCTTGAAATCGACGAAGAACGTCGTCGTATTTCTCTTGGTCTTAAGCAATGTATTGCTAATCCTTGGCAGGAATTTGCTCGTCTACAAAACAAAGGCGACCAAGTTACTGGTAAGATCAAATCAATCACTGACTTCGGTATCTTTATCGGTCTTGACGGTGGTATTGATGGTCTTGTACACCTTTCAGACATTTCTTGGAATACACCTGGCGAAGAAGCTGTACGTGAATTCAAGAAAGGCGACGAAATCACTGCTATCGTATTGCAAGTTGACCCAGAGCGTGAACGTATCTCTCTAGGTGTTAAGCAAATCGAAGCTGACCCATTCAATAACTACCTTGATGCAAACAAAAAAGGTGCTATTGTTAAAGGTAAAGTGACTGAAGTTGATGCGAAAGGCGCAACTGTTGAACTTATCGAAGGCGTTGAAGGTTACATCCGTGTAGCTGATATCGCTCAAGAGCGCATTGAAGATGCAACTACTGTTGTTTCTGTAGGCGACGAGATTGAAGTTAAATACGTTGGTGTTGATCGTAAGAACCGCACTTTAAGCTTATCTGTTAAAGCTCTTTTCGAAGCAGAAGAGAAAGAAGTACTAGAGAAGCTTAAGAAAGAAGAGCCAGTGTTTGAAAACGCAATGGCAGCTGCTTTCGCAAATGCACAAAAAGACTAATTAATTATAGTCTTTTAATTGGAAGGGCAGTTTATGCCCTTCCACTATTTCTTTTTAAGGAAACGCTATGACTAAGTCAGAACTGATAGAAACACTTGCTGAACAACATTCACATATTCCTGTGAAAGATGTTGAGAACGCTGTTAAAGAAATTCTTGAACAAATGGCCGGCTCATTATCTTCTTCAGATCGTATTGAGATCCGAGGTTTTGGAAGTTTCTCTTTGCATTACCGTGCGCCTCGTACAGGCCGTAACCCTAAAACAGGTGAAACTGTAGAGTTAGATGGTAAGCATGTACCTCATTTTAAACCAGGCAAAGAACTACGTGACCGTGTAAACGAGAGCATTGCTTAGTAAACTTATTGGAGTAGTTACTTGTTCAAGGTATTAAAAATTATTCTGGCGGCACTTTTTTTAATTGGTGCATTTGTATTGGGTTCTCAAAACCCACAATTAACACAAATTAACTACATAATAGCCAGTAATACATTACCTTTAGCCGTTATAATAAGTATCTGCTTTTTGCTAGGTGTTGTAGTGGGTTGTTTTGTGAGTTTTAAATTGTTCACGCAATTAAAGTGGCAAAATTACCGTTTAAAAAAGCAATTAACGCCTGAAAAAGATAATAAAAAGCGTATTGCCAACAAAGACACCTAATTATGATTGAGCTGTTGTTTTTACTGCTTCCCGTTGCTGCCGGTTATGGTTGGATCATGGGGAAAAACAGTGCAAAAAATCAGGCTCATCAGTTTAATCGTCAAATTACTTCTGAATACAGTAAAGGCTTAAAGTTTTTACTGGACAGAGAAGAAGATCAGGGGCTTGAGCATTTAATTAATTTGCTCGAAGTAGCTGCTGACTCTGTTGAACATTATTCTACTTTAGCCACCATGTTTCGCCGTCGTGGTGAGCTTGACCGCGCAATAAAAATTCACGAACTGCTGCTAAAACACCCAAGTCTTAACGAAAAACAAGCCGCTAATAGCCGTTTAGAACTAGCCGAAGATTATATTATGGCTGGCTTATTAGACAGCGCAGAAGAACATTTAATATGGCTGGTAAAAAATAGCCATGCAGATGCACTCGAACCGATAATTTCTTTATATTCACAAACCCGTGAATGGCAAAAAGGCATTAATATGTTTGAAGCGCATACTGAGCTTTTTTCAAAAGAACAACACTTTAAAGCCATCGCTAATTTTTACTGTGAGCATGCCATTGCCAGTAATAACCCACAACTTATGCGTAAAGCCATTAGCTTAAACTTTAAAACAATTAGGCCTTTATATGAGCTTGGACTGTCAGCTTACACCAAAGAAGATTACGTAAAAGCAATTTACTATTGGCGAGAATTAATCTGCCAATTTACTTTTTTTGCGCCATTGTTTATTGAAAAGTTAGCTCACAGCTATAAGCAATTAAAATTAACTCACCAATTTCATGAACTCATTACTGAGTTACTAGAAAAGGGTGGGGTGATGATAAAAATACAGCATTGCCAAGCCTTGCTTGAGCAAGGACACACTGAACAAGCCTTTGAATTTTTGACTGATAATTTAAAACGTCAACCCACTATTCGTGGCTTTAGTTTTTTATTACAGTTAATGAGTACAGAAAATAAAAATACAAAAGATGTGCTTAATCAAATCGATAAACTTGTTACTTCTTACATTGCCACTAAACCTGACTTTCAATGTCAGCATTGTGGCTTTACTAGCTACACCATTTATTGGAATTGCCCTTCATGTAAACACTGGGAAACCATTGTGCCTAGCAGAGGCTTAGACGGATTTTAATCTTTATACTTTTCGCTCACTAGTAGGATAGTTATGTCTTTCGAAAAATCAAAAAAAATTCTTATCGCGCTTGATTATGATGATCAGCAAACTGCTTTAGCATTTGTAAAACAGTTATCACCAGATACCTGTCGATTAAAAGTGGGCAAAGAAATGTTTACTTATTTTGGTCCTGCATTTGTTAAAGAATTGGTCGATTTAGGTTTTGATGTATTTTTAGATTTAAAGTTTCACGATATTCCAAACACCGTTGCTAAAGCGGTGACTGCTGCGGCTAAAATGGGTGTATGGATGGTCAATGTACATGCATCGGGCGGTTATGAAATGATGCATAAAGCTAAACAAGCACTCGAGCAGTTTGGCGACAAAGCGCCATTACTTATTGCGGTAACTGTATTAACCAGCATGGACGAAGCTGAACTTGAGCGTTTAGGTATAACTAAATCACCCCAAGAGCAAGTTATGCATTTAGCTAAATTAACAAAGCAAGCAGGACTAGACGGTGTTGTTTGTTCCGCGCAAGAAGCGCAAAGTTTAAAGGCTGCTTTAGGGAAAGAGTTTAAATTAGTTACGCCAGGTATTCGCCCAGCGGGCAGTGATGCAGGCGATCAAAAACGTATTATGACACCTAAAGAAGCGATTGAAGCGGGTAGTGACTATTTAGTGATTGGGCGTCCGATCACTCAGGCACAAAACCCTGTAAAAGTACTAAATGATGTAAATGAATCAATAGCTTAAATTAAAAACTAGTATAATTGAGAGCAGTTCCTTACAACTGCTTTTCTTTGTGCTACATTTAAATTATGGGTGTGCAGTGAGGGATCTGCTTTGCGTATAATAATATTTTTAGTTGTAATTATGATTAGTGGCTTTGCTGTAAATAAATATGTTTTTTCAACTAAAATGTATGATGATGTTTCAAACGTTACTGACTTGGTATCTGGTTACCCCGTTGATTTATTCAAGTTTAAAAAAATTGCTCAAAATTATGCCCAGCATCTGTGTTACACCAATGAAGGTGTGTTAGCAGGAATAGATGTTAGCAGCAGAGACTGTGTTGCGACACATGATGAAATGCAAAATGAGTGTACAGAAAAAGTTTTTAGGCTAGCGCCGTTAAATCTAGATTCTAAAAAAGAATTAATTGAATACTCAAATGAATATTCTCGCTGTACCTTACCTTATAAAAATATTAGGTTATAAATTTCAGATACTAAAAAGCCACTTAGGTTTAAAACTTAAGTGGCTTTTTATTTAATTATTTTAAACGAATAGACTTAGCTTCAATATCAATTAAGCCTTGTTTAAATAAACCGCCAATGGCTTTTTTGTAGTTTGCTTTGCTGGTCGAAAATACTTTTTTAATTAATTCAGGATCAGACTTATCGCCTATGGCTAATATGCCACCCTCATCCTTTAGTTTTTCCATTATTTTTTCACCAAGCTCGCTTACTTTACCCATGCCTGGTTTTTCAAGTATGACGTCAATTTTTCCGTCTTCACGTACTTTTTGAATTAATCCTTTTAGCTTTTGACCAACAAACAGGTTTTTAAACACCATGTTGTAAAACACGACGCCAAAATGGGATTCTTCAATAAGCACCTTGTAACCAATATCAGTTTTGCCTGCAACAATTAAGTCAACTTCTTGTAAGTGACTATACTGAGGCTCATCTTTTGATAAAAAACGGTTAAAGTTAGTTGAGGCACAAATACGCTGACTGGCGTTATCAAGATATAAACGCACTAAATATGAGTAGCCTTCTTGCATACGTGGTTTTTGTTCATTAAACGGTGCGAGTACGTCTTTTTCTAAGCCCCAATCTAAAAACGCGCCTATGCTGTTTATTTCTTTTACACGCAGTAGGGCATATTCACCCACTTGAGCATGCGGCTTTTTAGTTGTGGCTGTTGGCAGGTTTGCATTATCTAAAAATGTGAATACACTGATGCTATCGCCGGCTTCAAGCTCATGTTTTATTTCATGTTTAGGTAAAAAAACTTCACCTAAGTCATGCCCATCTAAATAGGCACCTTCGTTGCTGACTTCTTTAACAAAAAGGGTTTGGGTGGTTCCTAGGTAACTCATAATTATTCCTGCTCAGGCTTTTTTTTACGACGCATCGGGGTATCACCATCAATATTAAGAGGTGCTTTAATTGGGGCCGCTGGCTTTTTCGGTTTTGCTTTTCGTTTTGGCTGTGGCTTATTAGCGGTCACTGCTTTTTTAGTCGGTTTAATTGGCGCTACTTTTTTCTCTTTAATACCTTTAAATTTCGCTTTTAAACCCTCAACAGCAGCAAACGATAATTCATCATTTAAAAATGATTTTATTGCCAAGTAACTTGTCCAATCTTTAGGGCCCACAAGTGATAATGCGTTACCTTTAAAACCAGCACGACCAGTTCTACCAATACGATGAACGTATTCTTCTGCGTGTTTTGGTAAATCAAAGTTAATAACATGGGTAACACTGAGTAAATCTAAACCGCGCGAAGCAACATCTGTAGTAATTAATATTTTAAAGTTTTCACGGCTAAACGCATCCATAATATCAAGGCGCTTACTTTGAGTTAAATCCCCAGCTAATGCGACAGATTTAAAGCCTTTACTATTTAATGATTTACTTAAACGGCTGGTATCAGCCCGTGTGGCAGTAAATATAATGCACTGGCCAACGTTATCTTGGTTTAAAAAGTGCTCAAGCAGTGCTTCTTTATGATCAAGATGGTCAGCTAAATACAGTGTTTGTTTAATATCACTGTGCTGCTCATTGGCTGCACTGAGCATAATTTGTTTTGGTTTTTTTAATAAATTACGCGATAACGCATCAACTTGAGCATGATCTAATGTCGCCGAAAACAATAAAGTTTGACGAAGACGATGATCGGCTAGTTCATTAATTAGTTTAAGTTGATCGGTAAAACCTAAATCTAAAATACGGTCAGCTTCATCAAATATAAGTAACTCTAGGCCACTTAATTGTAATGAACGTTGCTTTAAATGATCGGCTAAACGCCCAGGTGTGGCGACCACAAAGTGAGGGTCGTTACGCAGTGCTTTAATTTGGTCGTTAAAATTTTCGCCACCGAGGATTTTAACGGCCTTTATGTTGGTACCGGCGATAAGTAATCGAAGTTGAGTAAAAACTTGGGTCGCAAGCTCACGAGTTGGAGCAACAATAAGTACACGAGGATCACGTTTACTGAGTGCTTTTTGTTTCATTACACGCTGCACAGCCGGTAATAAAAACGCTAAAGTTTTGCCTGACCCTGTTTTTGACTGAGCGAAAATGTCATGTCCCGCCAGTGCCGTTGGCACAGCATGGGCTTGAATATCGGTAGGCTGGGTGATCCCTTGGTGCGCTAATTGTGTTTCTAGGCGAGTATCAATCCCAAGTTCAGTAAAGTGCAATGTATGTTTCTCCAATATGAGCAAGTCTGTATAAATTTATCCGCGCATTATAGCCCACTGAGCTACTGCGCTAACAGTAAAAAGCGCATTATCATCCATTTTTTTGCATTTAAATAAAAAAAGCGTAAAATACGCGCCCCATATGCGCCGGATTTACGATTCGGTAAACGCCCCTTGTGGGTTTTAAAAGCAAAATAGGAATACCATGACTGCTGTCCATAAAGATAATGTAACCAGCGAACACTTTGTTGTTTGCGCTCTGTATAAATTTGTTTCTTTACCTGATTTTGAAGCACTTCGCCAACCTTTACTCAATGTAATGGAGCAAAACGAAGTACGAGGCACTTTATTAATTGCCGCAGAGGGGATTAACGGTACTGTCTCTGCAAAACGTGAAGGCATAGATAATTTACTTGCGTGGTTAGACACCCAACCAAATTTAGACAACATTGTTACCAAAGAATCATTTGATGACGAATGCCCGTTTTACCGCACAAAAGTTAAGCTAAAAAAAGAAATTGTGACTATGGGTGTTGAAGGCGTAGACCCATTAAAAGTAGTCGGCAGTTATGTTAAGCCAAATGAATGGAATGCCCTTATTTCTGATCCTGAGGTGATCCTTATTGATACCCGGAATGATTACGAAATTGAAATTGGTACGTTTCAAAACGCAGTAGACCCAAACACTAAAACGTTCCGTGAATTTCCTCAGTGGGCCAAAGAAAACTTAGACCCATCAAAACATAAAAAAGTAGCCATGTTTTGTACTGGTGGTATTCGCTGTGAAAAATCAACAGCCTATATGAAAGAGCAAGGTTTTGATGAGGTATACCACCTTGAAGGCGGCATATTAAAATACCTAGAAGAAGTGCCAAAAGAAGAAACCATGTGGGAAGGCGAGTGTTTTGTATTTGATAACCGTGTAGCGGTAAATCATGACTTACAAAAAGGCTCATACGATCAGTGTCATGCATGTCGCATGCCTATCACAGAAGAAGAAAAGCAAAAGCCAGAATACATGGAAGGGGTGTCGTGTCACCACTGTATTGACAATGTAACCGATGAACAACGCGCTCGCTTTGCAGAGCGCCAAAAGCAAATAGAGCTTGCTCAAGCGCGCGGTGAAGGCCACATTGGTAACGAAGCACAAGCTGTTTTACAACAACGTAAAGAAGCTAAAAAAGCGCAAAAAGAAGCACAGCGAAATAAATAAGCGGTACTTTTTGTTTGTACGTTATTAATAAAAAACCTCAGTTTCAACTGAGGTTTTTTATTTTAAACTCTTTTCACAATTGCTTGTATCTGTAGTAGAGAGCGTGACCTTGTTAGCAGCATTGACGAGCACACATTTTGTGTTTTTATCGAGCTTTTTCTTTTGAATAACGGTAAATTCACCTTCATCAGCAGCATATAGATTATACTGATACGCGGTGTTGCCCCCTTCAAATAAAGCAGTAAATAATCCACCGACTAATCCACCAATAATGACGCCGCCAATCATTTCTTCTTTATTGCCATCTAAGCTATCTACAAAGCCAAACCCCGCACCAGCAGCTATTCCAGTTCCCACTTCTGAGGAGAGTGTTACTTTTTGTATTGATTCAACAGACGCATAATAACGTTTAACAACTTGATTTTGATCTGCCCGATCAATCCCTGGTGATGCACAGCCTGATAGTAAGATCACCATAATTAAACTCTTTTTCATAAATGTTGCCTTTATTAAAAATATTGATGAGCTAAATCATAGTCATAAATGTAATTTAAATATGTGTGGATTTTGTATGCTGCTGTAAAAATATGTAGAGTGGCTAGCATGCTTAATTTCAGCTTATTGTTTTGCTAATTTGTCGTACTTAGCTATTTATTGATCATAGAGCTGTTAAACTGCGTAACATAATGCAAATAATAATTAATTAGGGTGATCCTTTGAAATCGCGAATTCTTTTTACCAGCGTATTTTTTTCTTTAATGTCGTTAAGTTTATCTGTAAAGAGTGCCAATGTCGTGGTAGAGCAGGTAGCGATGGAACGTGCTAAAGAGCAAGTTCAGGCTGTCGGTAACGCCGAAGCAATTCATTCGGTTATTTTATATCCGGCTGTGGGCGATAAAGTAACGGCGGTGCATTTTAAACCGGGTGATAGCGTAAAGGCCGGTGATGTGTTACTTGAACTTGATTCACGCAGACAAAAAGCAGCACTTGAAGAGGCAAAAATAAAACTTGCTGACACCCAAAGAACCCTCGCACGTTTAAAGCAAAGCCAAGCAAAAGGGGCAGTGCCACAAAGTGATGTGGATGATGCAAAAACAGTTGTTGAATTAGCAAAAGTGACCCTTACCCAAGCAGAAACAGAATTTGAAGACCGCCAAGTTCGTGCGCCTTTTAACGGCACTATGGGACTTACCGACGTTGAAGTGGGTGACAGAATTACTCCCCAAACGGCGATTGCAAGTATTGATGATACGCGTGCTTTATATATAAATTTTAACGCCCCAGAATCGGCCGTTTATATGCTGCGCAATAAAGGCAATGTAAAAGTATTTCCTTGGCAGTCACAAAATGCTGTAAACGCAAAAATTGCTTATCTAGATTCACGAATAGACCCACAAACCCGCACCTTACGTGTAAAAGCGCAGCTTGAAAACCCGCAACAAAAGTTCTTACCTGGCATGAGTTTTCGTGTTCATATTGAAGTAGAAGGGCAACGTTTTGCTGCTGTACCTGAGGCGGCATTACTGTGGGGAGCAACAGGCCCTTACGTTTGGACAAGTGTTGATAAAAAAGCCACTCGAATTGATGTGAAAATTGAACAGCGCCTTGCTGGTCGTTTATTAGTTTCGGGGGCTTTAAAAGAACAAGATAACTTAGTGGTAGAGGGCGTACAACGCTTACGTGCGAACCAAGAGCTAAGCTTCTCAGCGCCAATCGCTAATACGCAGGAGTAGCCATGAAACAGCAACCTATGATGCAAGACTTGCCATCAATGGCTATTCGCCGCCCAGTGCTTATTGTGGTTCTGAATTTACTGATTATTATTGCCGGAATTGCCGCCATAGCAGGCGTAGAAGTTCGAGAGCTTCCAGATGTAGACAGACCCCGAATTACCGTATCAGCCTCGTTCCCTGGTGGTTCACCTGAAACCGTTGATACCGAAGTTACCAGTAAACTTGAAGGCGCCGTGGCCCGTGTGAGCGGTGTTAAATCGATTCGTGCGCAAAGTGAAGAAGGTAATTCACGTATTGTGGTTGAATTTAGACCGGGTGTTAACCTTGACGACGCTGCAAATGAAACGCGTGAGTCAGTTGCTCGAGTGCAAAGAGAGCTCCCTGAAGAGGTAGAGCGCGTTTCTATTATTAAGGCTGATAACGACGCTGAAGCGGTGGTTTCATTAACAGTATCAAGCGAAAGTTTATCGTTAGAGGCATTAACAGAGCGGGTTGATGTTGACTTAGCGCCGCAGTTTTTAACTATTCCTGGCGTTGCCGACGTACGATTAAACGGCGATAGAGAACGTGTGCTCAGGGTTCGCATTGATCCATTAAAGCTCAGCAGTTTTAATTTAACGATTCCAGATGTTGCCGATGTACTTAGGCAAGCCCCCTTTGATGTGCCTGCAGGGAGTTTAAAATCAAACGATCAGCAAATAATAGTGCGCGCTGATGCAACGTCTGTTACCCCCGCACAGGTGGGCGACATTATAATTCAGGGCGATACTCGTATTAGCGATATTGCTGCCGTGTACTTTGGTCCGGCCGATCCGCGCTCTATGGTAAGGCTTAATGGTAAACCTGTTATTGGTATGGAAATTATTCGCCAAGCACAGTCCAACACTATCGAAATTTCTGATGAAGTACTCAACCTTATAGAGGGGATGCGGGAGCGCTTTCCTGAGATGGAGTTTACGCTAACATCAGATGACGCGCAGTTTATTAGAAGCTCAGTAGATGAAGTGATTAACTCATTGGTACTGACGGTACTGCTAGTGATCATCACCTTGTGGGTGTTTATTGGCTCATGGCGTGCAACATTAGTCCCAGCATTTGCCATTCCTGTTGCGCTTATAGGTTCATTAGCACTGATATGGGCACTTGGGTTTTCAATTAATATTTTAACCTTATTAGCACTGGTATTAGCGACAGGATTAATTGTTGATGATGCAATTGTAGTGAGTGAAAACATTCAACGCCAGCGAGGGTTAGGCCTTGGAAGGCGTGCCGCAGCGGTTGTTGGTACCCGCGAAGTATTTTTTGCCGTTATTGCCACCACTGCAGTATTAGCGGCTGTGTTTGTACCCATCGCATTTTTACCCTCTACAGCAGGGCGTTTATTTAGGGAGTTTGGTGGCGTACTAGCTGGTGCGGTAATTATATCTAGCTTTGTTGCTTTATCTTTAGTACCGGCGCTCACCTCAAAACTAAAGCTTAAGCAAGGTGGTTTTCACCCCTTTGCGAAATTTGGTAACGTGCTTGCCAATATTTATACCAAAACAATTCATAAAGTACTGGATCATGCGTGGGTTACCTTTATTGTTTGTTTATTAGTTGCAGGCGGTTCGGGTGCTTTGTATATGAGTTTAGATAACGAACTGCTCCCTACTGAAGATCGCGGTAAAATTAGAATATTTGCCCGCGGACCTGATGGCGTAGGCTTAAACTTTATGGATAGACAAGCCATTAAAATGGAAGATACCTTATTGCCTTTCGTTGAAAGTGGTGAAATTGAGTCTATTTACACTGTTGTTGGGCAATGGGATCCCAATATTGTGTTTATTACTGTGCCATTAAAGCATTGGGATGAACGTAACTTTAGCCAACAAGAAATTATTAATAAAATTCGCCAGCCTTTAGGCAACATCCCAGGCGCACCAGCTTACCCTGGTGGGGCAAATAGCTTAAATTTACGTGGCCAAGGTGGCGGCATAGAAATCGCTTTACTTGGACAAGATTATCTTGAAATATTTAAGGCTGCACAGCAGTTCTCAGCTGATCTTGAAAAAGCCGTGCCAGAAGTTGCGCCGGTAAGAGTATCGTATCAGCCATCGCAGCCGCAATTGCGTGTTAATATTGACAGACGACGCGCAGAAGAACTTGGCGTGTCTTTAAGTGATATCGCAATTACATTAAGAGCCGCTATTAATGGTGACGATATCGCTGATTTAAACATTGGCGATCAATCTATTCCTATTATGCTACAGGCACAAAATCAAACTATTAACGACCCAAGTGATTTAGCAAACTTGTTTATTAGAGCTCGTAATAATCAATTGGTGCCGCTCAGTAGTGTCGCTAACATTTCAGAGGAAGGGGTTGCTGCCGAGCTTGAGCGTCATGCTCAGCGCCGTGCCATAGAGCTCAGTATGGAGCTGCCTGAGGGCTTAACAATTGCCACCTTAGTGGAACAAATAAAGCAAGTGTCTGAGCAATCATTACCAGCAGGTATTACTCTTGCATTTAAAGGGGAAGCACTGACATTTGAAGAAACCTCCAACGAAGTATTAATGACCTACGTATTGGCATTTTTAATTGTGTTTTTAGTACTTGCGGCGCAATTTGAAAATGTTAACAGTGCAATCGTGGTAATGATCACTGTACCATTTGGGATTACATCGGCCATTCTAGCGCTGTATTTAACCGGTACCTCACTGAATATTTACTCGCAAATAGGCCTAGTGATGTTAATTGGGTTAATCGCTAAAAATGCAATTTTATTGGTCGAGTTTGCTGATCAATTAAGAGATCAGGGGCTGAGTGTTCGAAAAGCGGTTGAACGAGCTGCATTGGTACGTTTAAGACCAATCACCATGACCTTAATATCGACCTTACTCGGTGCGTTACCCCTCATTATGTCAACAGGTGCCGGAGCAGAAGCACGTAATGCCATTGGTTGGGTGGTATTTGGTGGACTTGCGTTAGCAGTATTGTTTACGCTTTACTTAACACCGGTGATTTATTTAGGATTAGCCCGCTTTACCAGTCCTCGTGGCGATGAGTCAAAGCAATTAGCCCAAGAGCTGGAGCAACTTGACTAACTAATTACGCTAATTGGCTATTTTTCTTTGAAAAAATAGCCAATTAAGCCCACAATTCAACTAGATTAAAGCCACAAGGATCACCCATGCAGGCCGAGCAAGTTGAAATAGCCCAATTTTTAGTTGAACACCCCCCCTTTGATACGCTTGAGAGCGAGGCACTAAACGAACTAGCAATGCAAATTGAAGTTGCTTATTTTCGTGCGCAAACTGATATTTTACATTTAGGCCAAGATATTAGTGACTTATATATTATTCGTAGTGGCTCGGTTGAAATTTCACGTCGTAATGGCGAGCTCTATAATCGTTTAGCCACAGGCGGCATTTTTGGCCAAATGGGCCTATTGATGAACCGCAAAGTTCGCTTTCCGGCTCGAGCCCTAGAAGACACCTTAACCTATTGTATTAACGTTAATACCTTCAACGAATATTGTGATAAATACGAAACCTTTGCCGATTTTTTTGAAGTGGATGGTAACGTACGTTTGCACCAAGCCATTGTAGAGCAAGCCGACAGCAATGATTTAACCACCGCGAAAGTGAAGTCATTATTACACCGTGATGTGGTCACAGTAACAATGCAAACTGCTATTCAAGACGTCGCATTTTTAATGACGCAAGAATCGGTCTCTTCAGTGTTAGTTACCGACATAGAAAAACAAATAAGCGACGACCCAGAAGAAGACGACGGTCAAGTTGTTGGGATCATAACCGACAGAGATATTCGCACTAAGGTGGTTGCCCAAGGGTTAACATATGATACACCCGCCAAAGAAGTAATGACATCAAGCTTAGTACTACTTGATAGCAACGCCTATGTGTTTGAAGCCGTATTAGCCATGCTAAGAGATAACTTACATCATTTACCTGTGGTACATAAAAAACGGCCTATTGGGGTAATATCGCTGTCTGACATTTTACGTTATGAATCACAAAGTAGCTTACTGTTAGTACGCGGTATTTTAGCGCAGCAATCAGTTGATGACTTAGTTCATTACGCGCGCCAATTACCTAATGTATTTGTACGTATGGTTAATGAAGATGCAAATTCGCATATGATAGGAACCGCTATGGCTGTCATAGGGCGTACCTTTAAACAGCGTTTGTTAGCACTGGCCGAAGAAAAATTTGGCGAGCCGCCTATTCCTTATTGTTTTATAGCCTTAGGCTCAATGGCCCGCGACGAGCAGCTAATTGTGACTGATCAAGATAATGCTCTCATTTTGGATAATAGTTTTGATGAGGCACTGCACGATGAGTATTTTCAAAACCTATCAGATTTTGTGTGTGATGGTTTAGCTAAATGTGGCTATACCTATTGTGACGGTGAAATTATGGCGTCGTTTAAAAAATGGCGTATGACCCGTACACAATGGAAAGAAAAATTTGCTAGCTGGATGGCCGAGCCGAAACCGCAAGCCCTGCTTAATAGCTCGATATTTTTTGACTTAGATGGTGTATGGGGCAAGCTAAAATGGGCCGATGAGCTTAAAACGCTGGTGGCCAAAGAAAGCAAAGTAAACAAACGCTTTTTAGCGAACCTTGCTGCCAATGCCCGCAATAGAACGCCGCCACTAGGTTTTTTTAATGGCTTTGTGCTTGAGCATAATGGCCAGCATAAGCGGTCAATGAACTTAAAACGCCGTGGTACGGCACCGCTATCTGATGTGGTGCGCGTTCATGCGTTAGCGGTTGGCTCACGTAAACAAAATTCGTTTGAGCGCTTAGAAGATATTATAGAGGCAAATTTACTGCCTAAAGGTAAAGCACAAGATTTACGTGATGCGTTTGAGTATATTGCCACAGTACGTATTCGTCATCAGGCGTGGCAAATAGAGCAAGGTGAAGCCCCAGATAACGATCTAGACCCCCATTTACTTTCACCCTTTGAGCAAAGTAATTTAAAAGAAGCCTTTGCTATTTTAGAAAAAGCGCAAAGCTTTTTAAAATTTAGCTATTCTGCGCACCCGGGTGTGAAATAAGTTATGGCTAAATCACCGTTAGATTGGTCACAGCGCTACGAGCAGTTATTGCAAACTGCACAAAACCCGTTACTTAAAGACTTTTATCAACAAGCGTTTACCAATCAGGCTGCTCCACTTAAAGATGTCACTTTTGTGGCACTCGACTTTGAAACAACCGGACTTGATGCGAATAGCGATGATATTGTTAGTGTGGGGCTGGTGCCTTTTAATGTAAATCGTATTTATTGTAAAGAGAGCCGTCACTGGGTGGTACAACCACGACGAGATTTAAGTGAAGAGTCAATTGTTATTCATGGAATTACTCATTCAGAAGTGGATGAAGCCCCTGATCTTAATCGAATTTTAGCGCCACTGCTTGATGCCCTTAAAGGCAAAGTGGTGGTGGTACATTATGCTGCAATAGAACGTCATTTTTTTTATAACGCGCTACTTATGCGTATAAAAGAGGGCATTGAGTTTGCACTAGTTGATACGATGGAAATAGAAAGGCGGGCGCTTAAAGCGCGGCAGGGATTATTAGGCAGGCTGTTTAATTCAAAGCTAGGATCACTTAGGTTAAGTGATACACGGGAGCGTTATTCATTGCCACTGTATCAAAACCATAACGCGCTTACTGATGCACTAGCCACTGCCGAGCTGCTGCAAGCGCAGCTGAGTTACCACTATAGATCAGATACGCCACTGAGTGAAATTTGGCTTTAGCTATTGAAGCATTACTGTTAAAAATAGAGCACAAAAAAAGCCGCAATTTGCGGCTTTTTTATTATGGAATGTGTTGTGTTATTTAACTGGGCGAGGCTCAGTTCGTAAACCTAAAATTAAGCTTACACACATCAATAACAATACAATGGTAAATGGCAGACCGGTTGATATAGCCCCCGCTTGCAGTGCTTCAATCGCTTGAGTGCCACCAATCCAAAGTAATGCAGCAGCGATAGCACCCTCAACAGACGCCCAAAAAATACGCTGTGGTACCGGCGCATCAATCTTACCACCTGCTGTGATTGAATCGATTACAAGTGACCCTGAATCAGAAGAAGTAATAAAGAATACCAGTACTAAAACAATAGCAATGAAAGATAAAACGTTCGCCATTGGCATTTCATCAAGCATTTGGAACATCGCCATAGGCACACTTGTTAAACCGTCAGTTCCTAGGGCACCAATTCCATTAACTACTTGGTCAATTGCGATGCCGCCATAAATAGACATCCATAAGATAGTGACTGCTGTAGGAATAAGTAGTACAGCGGTTAAAAACTCACGAATTGTACGACCACGTGAAACACGGGCAATAAACATACCTACAAACGGTGACCACGAAATCCACCAAGCCCAATAAAATACTGTCCATCCATGCATCCATGTTTCATCTTCACGACCATGTGGGTTACTTAACGGAATAATGTTTTCTACATAGCCCATTACTGTGTTTGGTATATTACCCATAGATACAGCAAAACCAACTAAACATACAAATACCAGTAGCACTAAAGCAATAAGCATATTGACGTTACTTAGTAGCTTAACGCCACCATCAATGCCTCGAATAACTGAGACAATGGCTAATAACGTCACCCCTGTAATAACCAGAATTTGTGAACCTACGCCACCTTCAAGGCCAAATACGTGGTTAATACCCGCTGAAGCTTGTTGAGCACCTAATCCTAAAGATGTTGCCAAACCAAATAAGGTCGCAAGCACAGCTAAAATATCGATTATATGCCCCGGCCAGCCCCATGCTTTATCACCTAAAATAGGGTAAAAAATTGAGCGTATAGAAAGCGGTAAGCCTTTATTGTATGTGAAAAACGCTAAAGAAAGCGCGACAACCGCATAAATGGCCCAAGGATGAAGACCCCAGTGGTACATAGTTGCGCCCATTGCAAGCTTTGCTGCTTCTGGGGTGTTGGCAGCCACATTAAGCGGTGTTTCATACCAGCCGGTGTAATAAGCCACCGGTTCAGCAACTCCCCAAAACATTAAGCCAATACCCATACCTGCTGCAAATAACATTGCCAGCCAAGAAATAAGAGAGTGAGATGGTTTAGCATCGTCGCCGCCTAAACGGATATTGCCGTAAGGCGAAAAAATTAAAACTAAACAAAAAATAACAAAGAAGTTAGCAGCCCACATAAACAGGCCGTCAAAATTATTAATAATATCGGTTTTGATACCATTTAGTGTTGTTTTAGCTACTTCGGCATCTGACACTAGTACGGCGATTAAAAAAAGTGCTATTAACCCTGCACTGATCCCGAATACAGGGTTATGTATATCAAATCCCCACTTTTGTACGTTGTCTTGACCTACGGTGTAGTCCGTATTATCAATACTGTACTTGTCATGATTCTCGCTCATGCAATACCTCATTGGTTAATGAAACAGGTTGGCTTAATGCCAGTTTTTTATAGTTCACTGTATTCGTCTTATTAGATTATTTGCCAAAGCTAACAACACGAATAATTAGAAGACTAACTAATTTAATTGCCCATCATACCTTTACTGCTAGGGGAGTTAAATATTAAATACGAAAGAATTAACACTTTGCTAAAATTTTGAGCTGACTTTGTCTTTTTATTGTACATGTCTGGTCGCTAAGAAAATGAAAACTAACGCGTTAGCACTTTATTTTATAGTCGTAAATAGCAATGAATGCAAAAGCTAAGTTAATGAATATTCATATTAATAGGGCGTATAAACAGATAAATCACTTAATTGGATACGCTAAAAGCGTACTCTGATTTTTAAAACTAAGAGTAATTTGTTAAATGGGCTTTTTTATGACTTTTTAATTACATTTTTATAGCTTTGGATTTTTAGCCAAGGGGAGGTTAATAGAATCAGCAATGAAAATAGAGATGTTAAAGTAGTTTTTATAAAAAGGTGGCATACTTATTTTGCAGTTTAAACTAATTTGCTTTCTCATTTATTTTGAGTCTTAACAGCTTAACTCACGAAGAGGGTAAAGAGACGCTGCGCTTTTAGAGAAGTAACAAAGCCACATAATTAAACAAAAATGATGAGGCAGAATGGCTTTTACTTTCTCATTTTCTTCTCATTCACTTCTCTCAGTGCAATAAGCATTTTAAGAAAATTACGCACAAAGACACCAAAAAAAGCTGCAGCTTTAACACTGCAGCTTAGGATGGTTAAATTTTCATTTGTACGCTTCGTTATGAACGCCCGCGGCGCGCCCTGATGGGTCGGCATTATTTTGAAATGATGCATCCCATGCGAGTGCTTCTGGGGTTGAACACGCAACTGACTTACCATGCGGTACACACTTAGCCGAGGCATCGCCAGGGAAGTGCGACTCAAAAATACTGCGGTAAAAATACGCTTCTTTTGAATCTGGGGTGTTAATTGGGTATTTAAATTTGGCATTCGCCAATTCTTGATCCGTTACTTGCTCATTAACAAATTCTTTTAAGGTATCTATCCAGCTGTAGCCAACGCCATCGGAGAATTGCTCTTTTTGACGCCATAACACTTCATCTGGGAGGTAGCCGTCAAAGCCTGCACGTAAAATGTGTTTTTCAATTTTGCCGTCTTTACACATCTTAGCTTCAGGGTTAATGCGCATTGCCACATCAACAAACTCCTTATCTAAAAATGGTACGCGTGCTTCAACACCCCAAGCCGCCATTGATTTGTTGGCACGTAAACAGTCAAACATATGGAGCTTTGAAACTTTACGGTTCAGCTCTTCATGAAATTCTTGTGCATTCGGTGCTTTATGAAAATATAAATAACCGCCAAATAATTCATCCGCACCTTCACCTGAGAGCACCATTTTTATACCCATGGCTTTAATTTGACGAGCCATTAAGTACATTGGGGTTGATGCACGAATGGTGGTTACATCGTAAGTTTCAATGTGGTAAATCACTTCTTTAAGTGCATCAATACCTTGTTGAATAGTAAAGATAATAGGGTGGTGAATAGTCCCTATCATATCAGCTACTTTTTGCGCTGCGGCTAAATCGGGGGAGCCTTCTAAACCCACCGAAAAGGAATGCAGTTTAGGCCACCAAGCATCACTTTCATCGTTATCTTCAATACGTTTTGCAGCAAAGCGCTGGGTAATAGCGGAAATAACCGATGAATCTAAGCCACCCGATAGCAATACGCCATAGGGTACGTCACACATAAGCTGGCGCTTAACCGCCGCTTCCAATGCATCTTTTACATCTTCTGCTTTGGCATCGTTGTTTTTAACAGCGTCGAAGCGTTGCCAATCACGTTGATAGTAAGAGGTTAATTTGCCGTCTTTGCTGTAAAGGTAATGCCCCGGCGGAAACTCTTCAATATGCTTACAAATAGGTGAGAGCGCTTTGAGCTCTGACGCTACATAAAAGTTACCGTGCTCATCGTGACCTGTATACAGTGGAATAATACCAATGTGATCGCGACCAATTAAGTACGCGTCTTGCTCTTCGTCATATAAACAAAAAGCAAAAATACCATTTAAGTCATCTAAAAATGCCGGCCCTTTTTGTTTATACAGGGCTAAAATCACTTCACAATCTGACTGGGTTTGAAAATCAAAGTCGACCTCTAAATTAGCGGCCAGCTCTTTGTGGTTATAAATTTCGCCATTAACCGCTAAAATATGGGTTTTTTCTGGGTTGTAAAGGGGTTGAGCGCCGCTTGATACGCCAACAATGGCTAAGCGCTCATGCACTAAAATTGCTTTACCAGATGAATACACACCAGACCAATCTGGCCCACGATGACGTAACAGTTTAGACATTTCGATTGCCTGAGTGCGTAACTGGCTGGGATCCGATTTAATATCGAGTACACCAAAAATTGAACACATAATTTTTCCTCATTCCTATTAAGTGCCTACGATAGCGAGTTTGCTAAAGACTAACCTTGTTTTATCAGAAATAAATAACTAAGTCACACGGCTTTTTTAAATTAATAAGAATAATTTATGCACCAAACAAGCTACTGGTGCACCAACATGGTGAGGCCGATAGTGTGATAGCAACGAATTGTACAATTTTTAATTTAAAACAGGCAGGGATAAGCATTTAATGCTCATGAAAATATATATTTGCACCAAGTGGGTGCAAATATAATCGTTAAGAAAATAGCTTTAAGTTAATTAGTCCAATAGCGATTTAAACTCAATTTAAGCTGAGATAGATGCGCATCGAGTTTACTTTTTGCCGCGGTTGATTGTTCAAGCGTTACAAACTCAAAAGTAATAGAATCGGCGGTTCTAAACTGAGCAAACTGATGTAAATCCGCCTCTATTACATGGCCTATCAATGGGTAGCCCCCGGTTGTTTGTGCATCATTTAACAGCACAATTGGGTTGCCATCAGGTGGGAGTTGCACGCTTCCGGGTGCTACTGCGAGTGAGTGCAGTGAGAGCGAGTGTTGCATTATTTGGCTATTATTATGATCTAAGCGTACTCCCATTCGATTACTATTCGGGTTAATAGTAAATGAGGTGGTACAGAAAGCGTTTATACACTCAGGTGTAAGTAGTTCATGATGTGGGCCTTGATGTAGCCGAATAACTTTTCGTTTAGGCGGTGTTAATGCACCTTTATTGCATAGCCAAGGCTGAGTATATGGGGTTATTTTTATAATATCGTCGCTTTGTAATGCTCGGCCATTAAAACCACCAATGGCTGCCCCTAAGTCGGTTGATTTAGAGCCCATAACTTCAGGGCATTCAATTCCACCTTTTACGGCAATGTAAGCTCTGGAGCCACCGCGTCCTGTATCAAATTTAAGTGTTTGTTTTGCTTTTACCGGATAACTCCACCCGGGGTAAACGGCTTGAGTGTCAATTTTAGCGTTTAAGTCGGCTCCATGCAGAGCAATGACGGTATCGCACTCAAATTGCAATTCACATAACCCAACGGTGAGTTCAAGTACGGCATCGTTATCGTGATTATTTACTAAGCGATTGGCAATAATGTGCGCATAGGCGTCTAAGCTACCCGAGCGGCTAACCCCTAAATGACGAAAACCCACACGGCCTAAATCTTGGATTGTTAGTTGAATACCGCTCTTGATTACTTTAATCATTGCTTACTCCTTTTACAGGCACAAACTCTATGGTATCGCCAGGTTTAAATAAGCAAGGATTAGCCGCTTTAGAATCAAATAAGCAGGCATCAGTGTGAGCTATAATATGCCAACCACCTGGCGAATCTTCAGGGTAAATACCTGTTTGGTCTGCTCCAATGGCAATCGCGCCTTTAGGTACACTCACTCGCGGATTATCTCGCCTTGGGGTAAATAACCGTGAGTTGAGCCCATGTAAATAAGGAAAACCGGGAACAAAGCCTAAAAATAGAACGTGATATAACTCTTTACTATGTAAGTTAATCACTTCATCAATTGTGAGTTGATGATAGTTAGCTACGTAATCTAAATCTCCACCTTGGTAGTAGGTATTAATTTGGTGGTGCTGGCTATCAAACGGGTAATCATCCACTTCATCCCATAACTTAGCTAAAGTGTTGTACCATTTATTAAGCATTTCTGAGGACTTTAAATACAAAGTTAACGAGTTCATAGCTGGTACCAAATCGATAAATTCATTGCTGTTTTTACAGTGTTGGGCGAGTGCCCAAAGCTTTTTTTGCGTCGCAAGTATGTGTGGTTCGCTGTAGTGAGAAACATCAAAAAGCAGGCTAGAGTTCGTTAAAATTTTTATACTAGGAATCATGCTCATATCGATAACTCATTAATATTAATTACATTTAAGCTATCACAGTCACTGTAATATTACGATATTAATAGACAAGCTCGGATCGAATAAACTCCCTCATTCGTAAAGTTTTGTTGTGTGTGAAATTAATTGTTGAGTTTACAGGTCAGCTTTAGGGTAACTAAAACTAAGAGGTCATCGTATGTTTAAGGGGTTAATATTACCGGCATTTGCCATTGTGGGCTTGCTTAGTGCGATGAGCGCAATCTCGTCAGACGAAGTAACTAAGCCCAGTGATTTAGATGCCACTATGCATGTAGAACAGCTAGTGCTTGGCTCGGGCTGTTTTTGGGGGGCAGAAAAACGCTATGAAGCACTTAATGGTGTTCTCGATGCAGAGTCGGGCTATGCCGATGGGCATGGGTTTAAACCAACCTACAGAAATATAACTAAGTTATCGCGCCGCTTTGATGAAGATAATTACGCCGAAGTGGTGCAGGTTACATTTAATAGCAATATCATTTCAGCAAAAGAGCTGCTGCAAAATTATTACGAAAGCCACGATCCGACTCAAAGGAACCGCCAAGGTAATGATGTAGGTACGCAATATCGCTCTATTATTTTAACTACAAGTGACGAGCAAGCAAACACCGCGCTTGCGGTAACACAGCAGTATCAGCAGTTACTCACCAAAGCAGGTTATGGAAAAATTGCTACACAAATTAAGCCACTTGAGCGATTTTACTCTGCAGAAGAGTATCATCAAAATTACCTTGAAAAAAATCCAAACGGCTATTGCCCAGATCATTCAACCGGTGTCGTTTTTAGTCAAGACGAAAAGCAGCAGCTTGATAACACCGCATTGTTGACTGGCAAACAAATTGTTATTTTAGACTCTCGCGATTACTGCCCTTACTGTGAAAAATTTAAAGCGGCGGTAGCCAATGACTACAAAGGCACAATACCAATGACATTTCGCCATGCTGATCAGCTTAATGGCTTAACCATCAAATCGGCTACTTGGGCTACACCCACCATCTTATTTTTAGAAGATGGAGTAGAAGTGTATTCTCGCCAAGGTTACATGGATGCCGAGCGGTTTTATAAGGCGCTAGGGGCATTTAAGCTTGGTGACAGTGAAGCTTATAAAGTAGCGTTTAATGCTAAAACCGACAGCCCGTATTGTAAAGAGTACGCTATTTTTAAAAACACCCCCGATGGTATTTTTATAGATAAACTCAGTGGTGAACCCTTGTTTGATACCCGTGATAGATTTAACTCAGGCACTGGCTGGTTGTCGTTTACACACCCTGTAAAAGACAGCGTAACGCAACATGAAGATAACAGTTGGGGAATGCAACGTATTGAGCTTAAATCTAAAAGTACCGGTATTCATTTAGGGCATTTATTTCCAGGGGAAGGGCCAAAAGGTCAAGATAGATATTGTATTAATGCCACGGTGTTAGAATTTGTCGCTCGTGATGAAATAAACAGATCAGATGATGTTTAAGCTAATTAGCAAATAGGCAAATTTTAAGCAAAAAAAAGCAGCGAGACTTAGATAAGGTCGCTGCATTTCAATTGACAACATCTTCACACACAATAAAGATTCGGGGGGTTGTATTAGTAAAAACTAATGCTGAATTATTGGTGCTGATGTGATTGTAAATAAAAACAACTCAAGCTCAGTCACCACCGGACTTGAGTTGCTTTTTACACTGACAACATCTTCACACACAATAAAGATTCTTACATTTATTGGCGGGTGTAAGCGTAAAATAAAAACAACCCAAGCTAAGTCACCACCGAACTTGAGCTGTTTTTTACACTGACAACATCTTCACACACAATAAAGATTCTTTTTTACTAGCTCGTTGTTACAAACTAATTAAATTTGGTTTCAGTAACGCGTTTTATTATTTTTGGTCGTTGCTGATTTGTTGAGTTAACTTTAGAGCTTTTACTCAATTTCGACAAGCGATAAAAACAAAACTAATAAGTGAAAAAAACTAACCTATAAATCCAGTCAATAAGGAGTTGCTCAAGTAGTTGATAATGCTGGTTATATTTTATTTTTAGAGGTTTGTGTGAGACACGAAAAAAATATTTTAAAAAGGTCGTAAATAATTAAACGCCCATAAAAGGGCGTTTAATGAATAGTCACTTTGTTTGTCTGAAGGTGTTAATTACCCATTTGGCAAACAAGTCGAGCGGGTGGTTTGCCGTACTAGAGCCATGTTGTACCAAGTAGTATTTATCTTTGGTGGTAAGTGGTTGTTCAAATAGTTTATAAAGCCATTGTTCATCCAGCCAGCTTTGGCTAATTGGTAGAGGAATAAGCGCAATGCCCATTCCTTGCTGCGCAGCTCTTGCTACACCAAACATACTGTCTATTTGAATAATTTGCGTTGGTGAAAAGTCATCAATCCCAACTTTTTCTGCCCACTGATGCCAAGCCCAAGGCCGTGCTTTATGTACAATAAGGGGTACTTGGTTAAGTGCCTGACAATGATCGTTTTGCCATTGTTCAAGCAGCTTTTTATTACACGCTGGAATGTATTCTAAATTAAAAAGCTCGGTAGCCAGTCCATCAAGCGGTTTACTTGAAGATAAAATTATAGATAAATCACTTTGGCGAGTTAGTTCTTTGCGCGTTTTGAGGGTATCCATGTGTAAATTAATATTAGGGTGCTCGCTGGTCCATTCACTGAGCTTAGGCATTAACAATTCACTGGCAAAAAATTCGGGCAGGGTAATGGTTAAGTTTACATTTTGTTGTAACTGACTAAATTCATTAATGGTGCTCTCTAGCATATTTATAATTGGATAAATTGCTTCAAAAAAGTTTTTACCTGCAGGCGTTAAACTAATAGAGCGAGTTTGTCTTTGAAATAAATCAATGCCTAGCTGCTCTTCTAGCTGTTTAATTTGGTGGCTTACAGCCGAGGGCGTTAAGTAAAGCTCTTTAGCAGCATGTTTAAAACTTAAGCTTTTTGCGGCAAAACAAAAAGAGCGAAGGCCGCGAATAGGTGTTTGCATGGTATCCAGTATAAAGTTATTTCAATCGCCTAGTAATAGGCAATAATTAAACCAAAAATAAAAACTAACTATATCAGCAATTTATTTATTTTATTAGGTCGAATTCACCTAAGTGGTGCGTTAAATTGTCACTATAGTGCAAAAACTAAAATATAGACAAAAAAAATCCCTCTTACGAGGGATTTTGGGTAACTCAGCGCCATTGGCACTGGGAATGAGGTCGGTACAGAGTGAAATTATGAGTGGTTTAAAACACCATCTCAGGAATATCACCATTAACTAGCAATTTACCTGCCGTTTTGCTAATAATTTCATCAACTGATACGCCTGGTGCGCGTTCTAGTAAATGAAATGCGCCGTCTTTTACTTCTAGAACGGCTAAATCAGTAACTATTTTTTTAACACAGTTAACGCCCGTTAGCGGTAACGTACAGCTTTCTAATAACTTAGAGTCGCCGTGTTTACTGGCATGGGTCATGGTAACAATAATGTTTTTTGCACCTGCGACTAAATCCATCGCTCCGCCCATGCCTTTAATTAATTTTTTAGGGATCATCCATGAGGCTATAGAACCGTTTTGGTCTACCTCAAACGCGCCCAGAACGGTTAAGTCTACATGACCACCCCGTATCATGGCAAAACTATCTGCACTATTAAATATAGCTGCACCGGTAGCTGCCGTCACGGTTTCTTTACCCGCGTTGATCATATCCGCATCAACAGTGGCTTTAGTAGGGTATTCGCCCATGCCTAAAAGACCATTTTCGGACTGTAGCATAACTTCTATGCCATCGGGTACATAGTTTGCGACGAGTGTCGGAATACCAATGCCCAAATTAACATAAAACCCATCTTGTAACTCTTGAGCTACGCGCATTGCGACTTGTTCACGTGATAATGCCATTGTTAGTGCTCCTGCTTAATCTCGTGTGGTAACACGTTCAATGCGTTTTTCAAAGTTACCTTTTATAACGCGGTTAACAAAAATTCCTGGCGTATGTATTTGGCTTGGCTCAAGTTCGCCTGGCTCAACAATTTCCTCTACTTCTGCAATGGTAATTTTACCCGCAGTAGCCGCCATTGGATTGAAGTTCATGGCTGTATGACGAAATACTAAGTTGCCGTAGCGATCCGCTTTCCATGCTTTTACAATAGCGAATTCACCGGTAATTGACTCTTCTAAAATATAAGGGCGACCATTAAACTCTTTTACTTCTTTACCCTCAGCAACCGGTGTGCCGTAACCTGTGGCTGTGTAAAAAGCAGGTATTCCTGCACCACCAGCACGCATTTTTTCAGCAAGAGTACCTTGTGGCGTAAGTTCTACATCAATCTCGCCACTTAGTAGTTGCTGTTCAAACAAGGCATTTTCGCCAACGTATGAGGCGACCACTTTTTTAATTTGCTTGTCGTGCAGTAACAGCCCTAAACCAAAGTCATCAACACCACAGTTATTGGAAACAACGGTTAATTCTTTAGTTTGCATTTTTTTAATTTGGGCAATTAGACCCTCAGGGATACCACATAAGCCAAAACCACCGGCTATTATTGTATCGCCGTCTTTTAAACCTTCCATTGCAGCTTCATAACTAGAAACTACTTTATCAAAACCGGCCATGAGTCACTCCTCATTCTGTGCTATTTAATTATTGTGCGTGTAATGCTGCAGAAACCTTGCTAGCAGGTTGTTTGTTCAGTGCACTCGTAATTTGCCAACCTGCCTCAGCAAGCCTTTGTAAATCAATTCCATGCTCAATGCCAAGTCCTTGCAGTAAGTATACAACATCTTCGGTGGCAACATTTCCTGACGCGCCTTTGGCATATGGGCAGCCACCAAGGCCGGCAACAGCACTGTCAACCGTTGCTATACCAAGGTTTAGAGCAGCGTAAATATTTGTGAGCGCTTGCCCGTATGTGTCATGAAAATGTACAGCAAGTTTAGATTTATCAATATGTTTAAGTAGCAATGTAAGTAGCTCTATTACTTTAGCGGGTGTGCCAACACCTATGGTGTCACCTAGGCTAATTTCATAACAGCCCATTTTTAAGAGTTTAGCAGCAACAGCCAGTACAGTATGAGGGTCAACATCTCCCTCATACGGGCAACCTAACACACAACTTACATAACCGCGTACCCGAATGTTATGCGCCTTTGCAAAAGCCATAACTTCACTAAAACGCGCCAAACTTTGCTCAATAGAGCAATTAATATTTTTTTGGCAAAATGCTTCGCTCGCTGCGGTAAATATTGCAAATTCTTTAATACCTACAGCATCTGCTGCCTCTGCCCCTTTTAAATTAGGGGTAAGGGCACTGAGATTAACCTCAGGTAAATTAAGTGCGCTTATTACTTCACTAGAGTCTGCCATTTGTGGCACCCATTTAGGTGAGACAAACGCACCAGCTTCTATGTCTTTTATGCCTGCAGCGGCGAGTGCGTTAATAAGCGTTATTTTATCAGCAGTTTCTACAGCGGCTTCATTTTGAAGTCCATCTCTGGCGCCCACTTCAACAATGCGCACTGCTTTAGGTAATAATGAACTCATATTAAGCGGGTTCCTCTGCAGTTGTGTCTTCAACTATGGCCAGTAAAGCGCCATGGCTTACCAGTTCACCCTCAGCAAAACAGTAACTTTTTAATACGCCATCATGTGGGGCATTAAGCGTGTATTCCATTTTCATTGCTTCAATTATAACCACTGCATCGCCTTTAGTAATGGTGCTTCCCACCTCTAACAAGTGTTTAACTACAGTACCATTAAGTGGCGCAGCAAGGGGTAATGCCTCATTTTCATGTGAGCTGATGAAATGTTTATCAACACATTCAAACTTAGTTTGCAGTGCTTGGTTCATTACAGTAATGGCATTATCAACGTGGCTAACATGCGCAGTGTGTTTAGCGCCATTAATCGATACGTTGCAGTAGCCATTAGTTAACTCACCTTGCACTTCAAAGGTGTTGTCATTAATGGTCATGCTATAGCCCTGCGCGGTTTTTATTGCGTTTAAGGGGGTATCGCTAAATGGAATTTTAACTTGTTGCGGCGCATTTAAACTAAACCCATGTAATTGTTGCCATGGATTTGCACTACGTGTATTACTACCAAGTGATGCTAAATACGCAAAACCTGCAATTAAGCGGCTAGTTTGTAATAAAGACGGGTCAATAGTAACTAACGCTTCACCTTGCTCTGCAATAAAGTGGGTGCTTGGAGCACCTTGTTTAAAGCGTGGATGAATCGCTAAATTATATAAAAAGCTGATATTAGTGCTAAATCCGGCTAAATGAAATTGTGTTAATGCTTGTTGTAAACGCGAAAGTGCTTGGTCGCGGTTATCATCATGAACAATAAGTTTGGCAATCATTGGATCGTAATACGGGCTTATTTCATCACCTTGGGCAATACCAGTATCAATACGTACATATTCACTGTTAGCGGGGACATGTAGCGCTTCAATGGTGCCTGAGCACGGAATAAAGTCATTTGCAGGGTCTTCGGCGTAAATACGCGCTTCAAAGCTATGGCCTTGCAGTTGAATCTCAGATTGCTTTAACGGCAGTGTTTGCCCGCCCGCTATATTAATTTGCCAGTTCACTAAATCAACGCCGGTTACCATTTCGGTCACTGGGTGCTCTACTTGCAGGCGAGTGTTCATTTCCATAAAGAAAAATTCATTACCGCAAAGTAAAAACTCAACAGTACCCGCACCACGGTAATTAATGGCTAATGCACAGCGTACAGCCGCTTCGCCCATTTCTTTACGAAGCGCGTCAGATAAACCTGGAGCAGGGGCTTCTTCAATCACCTTTTGATGTCGGCGTTGTAACGAACAGTCACGATCACCTAAATACACACAGTTGCCATAGTTATCAGCAAATACTTGTACTTCAACATGACGTGGTTGATTAACGTAGCGCTCTAATAGCACTAAATCGTTACCAAAACCGGCAATGGCTTCACGTTGGGCGCCTTCAAGTGCAGTTATAAAGTCTTTCGGCTTTTCTACCACTCGCATCCCTTTACCGCCACCGCCAAAGGCCGCTTTGATAAGAACAGGGTAACCAATTTTTTCAGCCTCAGATTGCAAAAAAGCAGGGTCTTGTTTATCACCATAGTAACCAGGTACTAAAGGAACGTTTGCCGCGGCCATTATTTCTTTAGCACGGGTTTTTGAGCCCATTGCTTCAATACTCGTTGCTGGTGGGCCAATAAAAGCAATGTTATGGGCTTCACAGGCTTTAGCAAATTCACTGTTTTCTGATAAAAAGCCGTAGCCTGGATGAATGCAATCAGCGCCACTGGCTTTAGCAACCTGCAAAATTTTATCTGCAACTAGGTATGAATCTTTACTTGGCGCAGCACCAATATGGTAGGCTTCGTCGGCCATTTTTACATGTTGCGCGTTTTTATCTGCATCTGAATACACCGCAACCGTAGTTAAGCCCATTTGCTTTGCGGTGCGCATAATACGACAGGCAATTTCGCCACGGTTAGCAATCAGAATTTTTTGTAATTGTACTGTGTTCATAATGCGTCCTAGAGTTGCCATTGGGGAGGGCGTTTATCAAAAAAGGCGCTCAGTCCTTCTTGGCCTTCAGTTGATACACGAATTTTAGCTATACGCTCTGCAGTCAGTGCAATTAGCTCCTCGTTTATCTCTTTATTGGCAACATCGTTAATAAGTGCTTTTGCGGCTTTAACGGCAATAGGGCCGTTATCAATCAAGGTTTGCAGCAAATTATCGAGGGCTGTTTCTAAGTTCCCAGTAATTTGATGCACTAAACCCAGTTGCTTTGCAGTGTGGGCATCAAACACTTCTGCAGTTAAAAAGTATCTTCGTGCAGCACGTTCACCAATGGCCTTAATCACATAAGGGCTGATCACGGCAGGTATTAGCCCAAGTTTAACTTCACTTAAACAAAATTGTGCATCGTCTTTACTAAGCGCAATATCACAGCAGGCAATTAACCCTAATGCTCCACCAAAGGCGGCACCTTGTACCGCACAAATTGTAGGATGCGGGCTCTGTGCTAATACTTGCATAAGTTTAGCCAGTTGCATTGAATCAGCTAAGTTATCGTTATAGTTATTATCTGCCATCGATTTCATCCAGGCTAAGTCGGCACCGGCTGAAAAATGTTTACCTTCGGTTTTGAGGACTAAGGCACGAATATCGAGCGTATTTGCATGTTCAATACATTGAATAAGCTCATTGATAACGTCGCTATTAAATGCATTACGTTTTTCTGGGCGGCTTAAAACGAGTACAGCCACATTAGATTTTGTTATTTGTAGTGTTACTGACATTGTGCGCTCCGGTTACATTCTAAATACGCCAAACTTAGACTCACGCTGTGGTGCATTTTTAGCTGCAGTTAATGCAAGCCCCAACACATTACGTGTATCGACAGGGTCTATAATGCCATCGTCCCATAAGCGGGCACTGGCATAATAAGGATGACCTTGTTGTTCGTATTGACTAATAATTGGCTTTTTAAAATCGCTAACTTCTTGCTCGCTCATGCTTTCGCCTTTACGGGCTAATCCATCTTGTTTAACTTGTGCCATAACACCTGCAGCTTGCTCGCCACCCATGACTGAAATACGGGCATTTGGCCACATCCACATCATGGTCGGTTCAAATGCACGGCCACACATACCATAGTTACCTGCACCGTATGAGCCACCGATTAAAATAGTAAATTTGGGTACATCGGCACACGATACCGCCATCACCATTTTAGCGCCGTGTTTAGCAATGCCTTCAGACTCGTATTTTTTACCGACCATAAAGCCAGTGATGTTTTGTAAAAATACCAGTGGAATGTTGCGCTGAGCACATAGTTGAATGAAGTGCGCGCCTTTTTGCGCTGACTCACTGAATAAAATACCGTTGTTGGCCACTATGCCTACGGGATGACCATAAATGCTGGCAAAACCTGTTACCAGTGTTTCACCAAAGTAGCGTTTAAATTCATCAAACGATGAGTCATCGACAGTACGTGCAATGACCTCACGGACATCAAATGGCTTTTTAAGATCAGTACCGACAATGCCGTAAAGTTCGTTAATATCATAACGAGGGGCTTTTACTTCTTCGAGTAATGGTGAGGTAGGGCGTGAATAGTTAATTCGTTCAATACATTGGCGAGCAATCGACAACGCATGAGCATCGTTTTCAGCGTAATGATCGGCCACACCTGATGTTTTACAGTGTACATCGGCGCCACCAAGCTCTTCTGCAGTAACTACTTCACCGGTTGCCGCTTTTACCAGTGGTGGGCCTGCTAAAAATATAGTGCCTTGCTCTTTTACAATAATACTTTCATCGGCCATAGCAGGAACATACGCGCCACCTGCAGTACATAACCCCATAACCACAGCAATTTGTGGAATGCCTTTACCCGACATACGCGCTTGGTTGTAAAAAATACGACCAAAATGCAGTTTGTCAGGGAATACGTCGTCTTGCTCAGGTAAGTTTGCGCCACCTGAGTCAACTAAATAAATACACGGTAAATGACAACGTTCGGCGATGTCTTGAGCGCGTAAATGCTTTTTAACAGTCAGCGGGAAATAGGTGCCGCCTTTTACTGTCGCATCATTAGCAATCACCATACATTCGACGCCTTTAACGCGACCAATACCTGCAACCACACCGGCACAAGGAATATCTTGTTCATAAACGCCAAAGGCAGCAAATTGCGATATTTCTAAAAATGGCGAGCCTTCATCTAGCAAAGTGGTAATACGGTCACGGACAAACAATTTACCGCGGCCTTCATGCCGCTCTTTTAGCGCAGCGCCGCCGCCTAAACGTATTGTTGCTGCTTTACTGCGTAAATCATCCACTAGCGCCGACATGTTGTTGTGATTTTGCACAAAATTTGGATCATGCGGATTAACGCTCGATTTTAAAATCGTCATAACTAATCCTTAGCGGCTTTCAGTGAATAATTCGCGACCAATTAACATACGGCGTATTTCTGAGGTGCCTGCACCAATTTCATATAATTTTGCATCACGCAGCAAGCGACCTGTTGCGTATTCATTTATATAACCATTACCGCCTAAAATTTGAATTGCGTCTAATGCCATTTTAGTTGCAAGCTCTGCAGCATATAAAATTGCGCCAGCAGCGTCTTTACGGGTGGTTTCGCCGCGATCACATGCTTTTGCTACTGTGTACACATATGAGCGAGCTGCGTTCATTTGTGTATACATATCAGCAATTTTGCCTTGTATTAACTGAAATTGACCAATAGGGCTGTCAAATTGCTTACGCTCATGGATGTAAGGCACAACAATATCCATACACGCTTGCATTATGCCAAGTGGGCCAGCCGCTAAAACAACACGCTCATAATCAAGGCCACTCATAAGTACCTTAACGCCTTCGTTTAAGTTACCTAAAATATTTTCTTCGGGTACTTCACAGTTTTCAAATACCAATTCACAGGTATTTGAACCACGCATGCCGAGCTTGTCGAGCTTTTGTGCGGTTGAAAAACCAGGGAATGTTTTTTCTACAATAAAGGTAGTAATCCCTTTAGCGCCGGCGTTTAAATCTGTTTTTGCATAAATCACCAACGTATCAGCGTCTGGGCCATTAGTGATCCACATTTTATTACCGTTTAAAATGTATTTATCGCCTTTTTTCTCTGCTTTGAGTTTCATAGAAACAACATCAGAGCCCGCATTAGGCTCACTCATCGCCAGTGCACCAATGTGCTCACCACTAATAAGTTTAGGTAAGTATTTTTCTTTTTGTGCTAGTGAACCATTACGGTTTATTTGATTAACACACAGGTTTGAATGCGCACCGTAACTTAAACCAATAGAGGCACTTGCACGGCTAATTTCTTCCATGGCAATAACGTGCTCTAAATAACCTAAACCCGCACCACCAAATTCTTCATCCACGGTCATGCCAAGCACGCCCATTTCACCCATTTGCGGCCAAAGTTCATTGGGGAACGCATTATCAAGGTCAGTTTTTTCAGCTAGTGGGGCAATTTCTTGACTGGCAAAGCTGTTTACGTGACTGCGGATCATATCTGCAGTTTCGCCAAGGCCAAAGTTCATTTCTTTATATAGTGAAATAGTGCTCATGATTAATTCCTGTGTGTTGATGACGTTGTTATATTTTATTCATCTATTTTGCTAAGCGTGTCGCGACAACGACGTTCTGCGGTAACCAACTCCATTAGTACAACTTTAATGTCGTCCATTTGTTGAGATAGGTCGGCCTTTTTTTCGCTGATGAGGTCAAGCATAGTGACTAACTGTTTTGCACTTGATTTATCAGCATCATACAGTTCAAACAAACGACCTGTTTCAGCTAATGTGAAACCCAAACGTTTACCGCGCAGTATTAGCTTAAGGCGTACCTTGTCGCGCTTTGAGTAAATACGTGTTTGACCATTGCGCTCTGGTGATATTAACCCTTGGTCTTCGTAAAAACGGATAGAGCGGGTGGTAATATCAAATTCTTTAGCCAATTCACTAATGCTAAAAGTTTGTTCGTTTTTAGCCGGCTCGTTGGCTGAATTTGCAAAGTTTGTTTGATTATCTGATTTCATTGTAATGTTTACCTCATTCGAATAACTCCAATATAAGTGAAGTTTACGTAAAGGTAAAGTGCGATCTGGTTGTTATACTTTAGACGTATAAAATAAAAGCGGAAATGCAGCAGAAGTTGAGTGTTTATAAACGTTATAAGCCAGTTAGACAGTATGTAATAAATTTTTAGCAAGCTAACTTTACAGTTTTTACACTAATTAGAAAGTTGATTTTAGATTTACGTTGGCGTAAACGTAAATTTTATGTATGCTCGTATTTATCAGATTAGTTTAAACATTAAGCTAAACATAATAAAACATGTTTGCGTTAATTGAAAATGGAGCCTTTTATGTCTTTCGAAAGCGTTGTAATTGTAGCAGCAAAACGCACCCCAATGGGTGGATTTATGGGCGCACTAAGTGATGCGCAGTCTACCGAATTAGGTGCTACGGCCATTGCAGGTGCACTTGCTCAAACGGGTTTAAGCAATGATGCAATTGATGAAGTAATTATGGGCTGCGTATTGCCAGCCGGTTTAGGCCAAGCGCCTGCACGTCAAGCAATGCTTAAAGCGGGGCTTGCACTTAGCACCGGTGCTACCACTATTAATAAAGTATGTGGCTCGGGTTTAAAAGCAGCGATGTTAGCGAATGATTTAATTAAGGCGGGCTCTATTGAATCAGCAATCGCTGGTGGTATGGAAAGCATGACCAATGCGCCTTACTTTATTCCTAAAGCCCGTGGCGGTATGCGTATGGGACATGGTGAAATAAAAGATCATATGATGAGCGATGGCCTTGAAGATGCTTACGACAATAAAGCAATGGGTTGTTTTGCTCAAGACACGGCTGATGAATACGGCATTGGCCGTGAGCAAATGGATACGTTTGCACTGGGTTCATTAAGTAAAGCAAACGCAGCCATAGACAATGGGTGGTTTGATAACGAGATCACTCCGCACACTATTAAAACGCGTAAGGGTGACATCACCGTTTCAATTGATGAACAACCTGGTAATGCTCGCCCTGAAAAAATCCCAAGTTTACGCGCAGCATTTAAAAAAGACGGCACCATTACTGCGGCAAACTCATCGTCTATTTCAGATGGTGGCGCAGCACTGATTTTAATGAGCGAATCAAAAGCAAAAGCAGAGGGTTTAACACCACTTTGCAAAATTGTGGCTCACAGCACGCATTCTCAAAAACCCAGTGAATTTACCGTAGCCCCAGTGGGCGCAATGAACAGCGTTCTTGAAAAAGCTGGCTGGACAACAGCCGATGTTGATTTATGGGAAATTAATGAAGCGTTTGCCATGGTCACCATGCTGGCTATTAATGAATTAAAGCTCGATGAAAGCAAAGTAAACGTTAATGGTGGTGCGTGTGCACTAGGCCACCCAATTGGTGCTAGTGGCGCACGTATTTTAGTAACACTTATTCATGCGCTTAAAAACCGAGGCCTCAAAAAAGGCGTTGCGTCTTTGTGTATAGGTGGCGGTGAAGCCGTTGCTATGGCAGTCGAAGCACTTTAACTGATAACAAAGCCGCAGCAACTATAACAATCACAGCGCTGCGGCAATTAAATTGACTCAATAGGATTTATTATGCACCAAGTACCCTTATTAATTAACGGCGAGTTCGTTCAGTCAACGTCAAATGAATTAATTGATGTTGTAAACCCAGCTAATCAAGAAGTGCTCGCGCAAGTGCCATGCGCTACAGACGCAGAGATGGATGCGGCGATTGCATCAGCAAGCGAAACATTTAAAACATGGAAAGATGTGCCTATTACTGAGCGTGCGCGCATTATGATGAAATACGCGGCGCTATTAAAAGAAAACCATGATGAACTAGCCACTATTATTTGTCATGAGCTAGGCAAAACGTTTGAAGATGCAAAAGGTGATGTGTGGCGTGGTATTGAGGTAGTTGAACAAGCTGCTAATGCGCCGTCGTTAATGATGGGTGAAACCATGGAAAACGTAGCACGCAAAATTGATACGTATTCTTACATGCAACCACTGGGTGTATGTGCAGGTATTACGCCATTTAACTTTCCAGCAATGATCCCATTGTGGATGTTCCCACTGGCAATTGTGTGCGGTAATACCTTTATTTTAAAACCCTCTGAGCAAGATCCACTTACTCCTATGCGCTTAGCTGAGCTATTTATTGAAGCCGGTGCGCCAAAAGGCGTGTTACAAGTAGTACATGGTACAAAACCACAAGTTGACCGTTTATTAGAAGACAAAGCGGTTCGCGCTATTTCATTTGTGGGTTCATGTGGTGTAGGTGCATACATTTACTCTAAAGGCACACAAAACTTGAAACGTGTTCAAGCGTGTGTTGGCGCTAAAAACCACATGGTAATTATGCCTGATGCGAGTAAATCGCATGTTGTTAATAATCTTGTGGGTGCCTCTGTAGGTGCGGCAGGTCAGCGCTGTATGGGTATTTCAGTAGCGGTATTTGTTGGTCAAGCAAAAGACTGGGTTGATGAAATTAAAGCAGGATTTGAAGGTGTACGCCCAGGTGTTTGGGATGATGCAGACGCGGCTTATGGCCCACAAACATCGCCTGCTGCAAAGGCACGTATTTTATCACTGATTGCTGATGGTAAAGCACAAGGCGCTACCTGTTTAATTGATGGCTCTGATTTTACCGTTGAAGGTTACGAGCAAGGTAACTGGGTAGGTCCTACGTTATTTACTGATGTAACCAAAGATATGAACTTGTACAAAGAAGAGATTTTTGGCCCAGTATTGGCGTGTATGTTTGTTGATACCCTTGAAGAAGCCATTGCGCTTATTAACGAAAGCCCTTACGGCAATGGTACTTCACTATTCACCTCAAGTGGTGCGGTTGCACGTAAATTCCAACACGAAATTGAAGTGGGTCAAGTGGGTATTAATGTGCCAATTCCTGTGCCATTACCATTTTTCTCGTTCACGGGTTGGAAAGGCTCATTCTATGGTGATACTCACACGTATGGTAAACAAGGTATTCGTTTTTACACAGAAACTAAAACCATTACCTCACGCTGGTTTGAAGATGATATCGCTTCAGGTCCAAATATGAGTATTAATCTTAAGTAGTATCTTAACCGCATAATCAATAAAAAAGAGGGGCAGAACACATAATGTTGTCGCTCCTCACTAATAACTCCCGTTATGGGATGCACCGACAACAAACAAAACACAACAAGAGGTCTACCATGGACTTTAACTTATCTGAAGATCAACAAGCTTTTGCGCAAACGGCGCGCCAATTCGCAGAATCTGAACTAGCACCACACGCTGCTAAGTGGGATCGCGAACATATTTTCCCAAAAGACACAATAAAAGCCGCTGGTGAGCTTGGTTTTTGTGGCTTATACACACCAGAAGAAGCCGGTGGCTTAGGTTTATCTCGTTTAGATTCAAGCATTATTTTTGAGCAACTTGCACTGGGTTGTACAGCTACTACGGCTATGCTGACCATTCATAATATGGCAACCTGGATGATCGCAAGCTTTGGCACCGATGCAGTAAAAGACAAATACGTTGAGCAATTGGTAATGGGCGAATTACTGGCATCTTACTGTTTAACTGAGCCAGGCTCTGGCTCTGATGCTGCGTCATTAAAAACTAAAGCAGTTCGCGATGGCGATGAGTATGTTATTAACGGCTCAAAAATGTTTATTTCTGGCGCCGGTGAAACAGAAGTTTTAGTTGTAATGGCACGTACAGGGGCAGATGGCCCAAGTGGCATTTCAGCGTTTGTTGTACCAGCAGATGCTAAAGGCATTGAGTACGGCAAAGCAGAAGAAAAAATGGGGTGGAATGCGCAGCCCACACGTTTAATTAGCTTTGAAGATGTGCGTATTCCAGCCGCAAACTTATTAGGCCAAGAAGGTGAAGGCTTTAAATTCGCCATGCAAGGTTTAGACGGCGGCCGTATTAATATTGCTACTTGTTCTATTGGTACAGCACAAGCGGCACTTAATACTGCTCGTGAATACTTAAAAGAGCGTACCCAATTTGGTAAGCCATTGGCAGCATTTCAAGCGCTACAATTTAAAATTGCCGATATGAATACCGAGCTTGTCGCAGCGCGCCAAATGGTTCGACTCGCGGCGTTTAAACTTGATACTAACGACAGTGAAAAAACCACTTACTGTGCTATGGCTAAACGCTTTGCAACCGATGTTGGTTTTACAGTTTGTAACGATGCGCTGCAAATTCATGGTGGCTACGGTTACATAAAAGAATATCCACTTGAACGCCATGTACGTGACGTACGTGTTCATCAAATTCTAGAAGGTACTAACGAAATTATGCGCGTGATTATTGCACGTCGTATCTTAGCCGAATCAGCCAGCGAAGTTTTATAAGGAGATTAGTATGTCAAATCCTAGCATTGAATTAACTATTGAAGGTCATGTTGCCATTTTAACTATGTCGAATCCGCCAGCGAATACCTGGACGAAAGACACCTTAGTGGCGCTTAAAGACACAGTTAATCAGCTCAACACCAATAAAAATATTTATGCATTAGTACTGACTGGTGAAGGCGAGAAGTTTTTTAGCGCCGGTGCCGACCTAAATGTATTTGCCAGTGGCGACAAAGGTGTCGCTGCAGATATGTCATGTGTATTTGGTGAAGCGTTTGAAGCGCTAACTAATTTTAGAGGCGTGTCGGTTGCAGCCATTAATGGTTATGCAATGGGTGGCGGGCTTGAAGTAGCGCTTGCTTGTGATATTCGTATTGCAGAAGAGCAAGCACAAATGGCATTGCCTGAAGCAAAAGTGGGTTTATTACCCTGTGCTGGTGGAACGCAAAACTTAGCATGGCTAGTGGGTGAAGGCTGGGCAAAACGCATGATTTTATGCGGTGAGCGCTTAAAAGCCGATAAAGCGCTACAAATTGGCTTAGTGGAAGAAGTAGTTGCACAAGGTGAAAGCTTTGCTGCAGCACTAAAACTGGCAAACCAAGTATCAGAGCAAAGCCCATCGTCGGTTGCTGCATGTAAAACATTGATTCAAAAAGGGCGTCATCAACCAATGGCGAATGCATTGCCACTGGAACGTGAACTGTTTGTTGGTTTATTTGATACCGAAGATCAGCAAGAGGGCGTGAACGCCTTTTTAGAAAAACGCAAAGCTAATTGGGTGAATGGCTAATGAGTGAATTAACCCGTTTAAATTCAGCTGATGCTGCCGTGGTATTCGAAACGGCTACCACAGACAATGGCCGACTCATTGGTTTTGCTACGCTTAACGCGCCTAAGTCATTAAACGCGTTAAATTTTGAGATGATCAGCTTACTCGAGCCGCAACTACAGCAATGGGACAAAGACGATAACATTGCATTAGTGGTTCTTAAAGGTGCTGGTGAAAAAGCATTTTGTGCCGGTGGCGATGTAGTGAGCTTGCACACAGCAATGAGTGAAGGTAAACCGAGCTCACTGGTTGAAGAGTTTTTTACTCAAGAGTATCAGCTCGATTACCTAATTCATTGCTACAACAAACCCATTTTAGTGTGGGGTAACGGTATTGTAATGGGCGGCGGTTTAGGTTTAATGGCCGGTGCCAGTCACCGTGTGGTTACCGAAACATCGCGTATAGCAATGCCTGAGCAAACCATTGGGCTTTACCCTGATGTAGGCGGCAGTTATTTTTTACATAAAATGCCCGCCCATGTTGGTTTGTTTTTAGGGCTGACCTCGGCATCTATAAATTGTGAAGACGCTAAGCTTGTATCGCTTGCCGACCACTTTATAAATGCCGATAAATACCCAGAGCTTGTTGAAGCGTTACTCAATACTAAATGGGGTAAAACAGCAAGTTTAAACCACGACAAGCTAAGTAACTTGCTTATTGAGTTAGATAACAACTCTAGCCGTATGCCTAAAGGCAATTTAAAAGCCAACTTATCGCTAATTCAAAAGTTAGGCGACTTTGACACGTTACAGCAGCAGGTAGATTACATTTTAAACCTAACCACTGATGATAAATGGCTACAACGTGCACAAAAATCGTTGGCGCATGGTTGTCCATTAAGTTGTGCTTTAGTGAGTGAGCAGCTTAAACATAGCAAAGGCAAAAACTTAGCTGACTGTTTTAAAATGGAATTGGGCATGTCGGTTCGAGCTGGCGAAGTGGGCGAGTTTCAAGAGGGTGTACGTGCCTTACTAATCGATAAAGACGGTACGCCACAGTGGCAGTTTAAAACCTTAGCTAATGTGCCAAGCGAAGTAGTAGATAGCTTTTTTGCAAATCGCTTTGGCGAGCAACATCCGCTAGAGCCGTACTTTTCACAACTAAATTTACAAGGGTAAAGCGATGAGTAAACTTAATATAGGATTTATTGGTTTAGGTAACATGGGCGGCCCAATGGCAGCAAACTTAGTTAAAGCAGGCCACAGTGTGCGCGTTTTTGACTTAAGTGCAGAAGCCGTTAAAGAGCTTGTGAATCATGGGGCTAGTGCGGCGCAAAGCGCAAGTGACTGTGCGCACGAGGCTGATGTGCTAATTAGCATGCTACCGGCAAGCAAACATGTTAAATCACTTTATTTAGGCACAGACGAGCAATCGGGTTTAATTAAAGTACTGAGTAAAAGTACCTTAGTGATTGATTGTTCAACCATAGATGCACAATCGGCTCGTGATGTAGGCCATGCCCTAAGCGAGCAAGGTATTGCGTTTGTTGATGCACCGGTATCGGGTGGTGTAGCAGGGGCAACGGCAGGAACGCTGACCTTTATTGTTGGTGGTGAGCAAACTGCATTCGATAAAGCGAATTCTGTATTAGTCGATATGGGTAAAAACATATTCCATGCTGGTGATATTGGTGCAGGGCAAGTTGCTAAAATATGTAACAATATGCTGTTGAGTATTTTAATGGCAGGTACCAGTGAAGCCATTCAAATGGGCATTAATAACGGCCTGGACGCAAAAGTACTCAGCGACATAATGAGCGCAAGTTCGGGTCGTAACTGGACGTTAGAACTTTATAACCCCTGCCCAGGTGTTATGGAAACCGCACCAGCTAGTAACGACTATAAGCCTGGCTTTATGGTCGATTTAATGGCTAAAGACTTAGGCCTTGCTATGGAAGCAGCGCAGCAGAGTAATTCACTGACGCCAATGAGCTCAATGGCTAAAAATTTATACACTATGATGCAGCACCAAGGTGCAGGCAGTGATGATTTTAGTGCCATTTTTAAATTGTTTTCGAAGTAGGAAAGTATTGTGGAAATAAAAAATAATACCGTAGTTATTACCGGTGGCGCACAAGGCTTAGGTTTTGCAATGGCGCAAAAGTTTGCCTTAATGGGCGCTAATATTGCCTTAATTGATATGGCGCAAGCCCAATTAAATGAAGCAACCGAGCAGCTATCTGCATTAGCAGGCGTAACAGGCACTATTAAAGGCTACAGCGCTAATGTAACCGTAGAGAGCGAAGTTGAAGACGTATTTAATACCATTAACAGTGACTTTGGTTACATTGGGGTATTAATTAATAACGCCGGCATTTTACGCGATGGCATGTTTATAAAAGCCAAAGACGGCAAAGTGGTAAAGAAGATGTCGCTTGATCAATTTCAATCAGTGATTGACGTTAACCTAACAGGTGTATTTTTAGCAGGGCGCGAAGCGGCAAGCCACATGATTGAATCAGGCAAAGGCGGCGTAATTGTAAACATGTCGAGCGTAGCGCGTGCGGGTAATATTGGCCAAACTAACTATGCTGCCTCAAAAGCCGGTGTTGTGGCACTGACCACTACATGGGCTAAAGAGCTTGGCCGTTTTGGTATCCGCGTTGGCGCCATTGCCCCAGGTGTTATTAGCACCGCCATGACAGATGTAATGAAGCCAGAAGCCAAACAGCGCATGCTAGCAGTAACACCAGTAGGGCGCTTAGGTGAAACCGGTGAAATAGCCCATACTGCTCAGTATATTATCGAAAACGACTTTTTCACTGGCCGTGTAGTAGAGATAGACGGCGGCATACGTTTATAACTTGTCAGCTCTAATTTAATTATTGAAAGCACAGCTCTTTGAGCTGTGCTTTTTTTTTAAATCGGAGAGTTATAATTTAATCATGGTTAGAAACAGAGATTTCATAAACGATATTTAACTTAAAAAGGAGTGCTGTATATATAGACAGTGTGTGGTGTTTTGTCCAAGAACATTATTAAAAGTCGTTTTGGTGTATTTTAACAACGATAATTTATAACTTGCGTAATAACTTGTTTACATTGAAGTTATTTAGTGGAATTATTGAGCAATGTAATATACGCCGTTTTGGGGTGCTATAACTCCCCAAAGTGGTGTTCAATAAGCTGTTATGTTTTAAAGGATTATCCATTGGCAAATCAAGCATACGAAAACCAAAAAGTTACACTTATTTATTCAAAAAAATCTATCGATAAGGCAGCTAGAGATATTCGTCATGGTTGCGAAAGCGAAGTTCGAGAAGATGCTATAAATAAAATTCAAAATTTTCGTGAATTACACATGTATCCGCTAATGTTAATCAAAAACCATCTAGCGAGAACTGCAAAAAAAATAAATAAGGATATTGTTATCGCAAGACGATTAAAGCGTCTACCTACAATAATTAATAAACTTGAGAGGCCAACACTTGATGGGACTCAAGGTAATGCTATTAAACTCACTAGGATGCAGGATATTGGAGGATGCAGAGCGATTGTAAAAAATTTAAGTGAACTTACTGCTCTTCAACTTAGACTTGAGAAAAGTAAATCAGTCCATAAAGTTATTCATAAATCTAATTATCTCACTCCAAAAGAAAGTGGTTATGGTGGAGTTCATTTAGTTTATAGTTGTTTTGATGAAGATGATACTGGGAATAATTGGAAAAAAACTAAGATAGAAGTTCAACTTAGGACTAAGTTGCAGCATGCTTGGGCTACTAGTCTTGAGATAATTGATACTTTAGAAAAAACCGAATTAAAAACAAGTATAACTGGGCATGAAAAGTGGAGGCGTTTTTTTAAGGTTTCAGGAAAGCTTGTCGCTCATGATGAATCAGCTTGTATCTTAAATGATCAAGAACTAGTTGAAGCTAAAAAGGAGCTGAAAACTCTAGAGGCTGAATTAGAAGTCACAGGTAAGCTTACTCGTTTTTCTTTTGCTATAAAAGCAGCAACAAACTCTTCAAAAAAATTATCTTACAGTAGAAATATAGGTATGTGTTTAGTAATACTGAGAAAAGACGAATTGTTTGACCCAAAGCATACAGGTATTAACGACCTAAAGTTTGAGACTAAACAGTTTAAAAATAGTGACACTAAAATTGCCTTGAGTGAGTTAAATGAAAGTGAAAAAGATGAAGATATTGTACTATCAGTTCTTTTAGCAACAACAGATGCTAAAACATTGAAGAAAGCTTATCCAAACTACTTTGGTGACACACTCGACTTTCGACGCTTCATAAGAAAGCACATTGGGTAAAGAGTTGCTAAAACATAACACATATGAGCCTTAACTCTGTCAATAGGCATTAGTGTTCTTTTTGACCGTTTTTATAAATTGACGGTCAATTCTAAATCAATAAACAAATTCGTTTACTTCGTATGTAGATCCGGCTGTTAAGCAAGTAGCTTACGGCAAACACATATAGAGGCTCTCTTATTGCGATCTCATCGCATCCAGCTTTTTCCCATATCCTTTTGGGCTTACTGGGGCATTAGACATTCATCGGTTAACCTGATCATGGCACTATTCAAGGCAAGTGGCTTAGGTCTGTAGGCATATAATCAGGTTAAACCTTGCTGGTTATTAATTCACCCAATTGATTGATGCTCAGCCTTATATCCAGTTAGATGTTCAGCTCACTCAGTACCGTGACTAACTCTTTAAGAATTTTTCTTCATCGAAGACTATCTCTTTTTTAGAAACAAATAAACATGACACCCATTTTAATTCGTTTTCACTTCAAATCTAGATGACTGTATTTATATACAGTGTTAGTGTTTTTCCTCCTAAGTCAAGAAATGGGGATATTTTCTTCTTTTTTGTAGATTATTTAAATTACAGCATGACTTAAAATTTAAAGCTGGCAATGTGTTACAGGTTTTGTTACTAATATTAAAATAATAAAGAGGACGCGCATTGCATGAAAATAAGAAAGTGTCCTTTGATAAAGTTGTTATGCTGTTTTATTAAATTCAAAGGTTTTATCAAATGGGTTATCAACTGTGGATGTCACCAATAACGGGTTATCGCAGAAACGGCACTCGTTTTAGTGCATTGAAAAAGATATTTATCGATAGTGTCACAGTTCGAGATATATACGAGCCTTTGCTTTGTTGTCATGTAGATGATCCATCTGGTCATGTTAAAGAGACACTAATGAGCCGGCAGTTTGATACTGCGGGGGTGATTGATAAAATCAAAAGGTCATTGGTTATGTAAACTCATCTGATCTAAAGGATGGCAGCATAAGTCAATATCGGATGGACATTAAACTTGAACAAGTCATATCAGATTCTACTCCTTTAGCCAATCTTCTAACTGTCCTTCAAGCGAGTGATTTCCTTTATGTTAATCATGGAGCGAAGATAGTCGGCATAATTACAAAAGCAGACTTAAATAAGCCTCCTGTACGAATATATGTTTTTGGAATGTTATCTCTCTTTGAAATGCATTTGAACTCATGGATTCGTTATGAATATCCAGATAATGCTTGGCAAGAACGCATATCAGAACAGAGAGTGGCCAAAGCTCAAGAAACTTACGAGCTACGTAAGCAAAATAACCAAGATCTATCTCTCTTAGATTGCTTACAATTAGCAGATAAGCGCGACTTATTAGCAAAGTCCAAAGAGTTTATAGAGCGTTTTGGTTTTAATAAGAAGGGCGTTGAGCGTTTTATAAGATATGTGGAGCGAATCCGTAATGAAATAGCACATAGCCAAGACTCAATTATCGCTAGTCTTCCTTGGGATAGTTTTGTGAATGTTTTGGAAGGTGTAGATAGCTTCCTTACAAAATCAGACCAACTGATCGAAACTGAAGCAAAGGCTGGTGCGGCCGATTTTGTAGAATATCTGACAACAACAGCATAACAAAGCATTTAAACCAAAGGGGTCACCCATTAGAAAGTTCCGGTCAAGCAGGCAGCTGTGTTTTCTTGATCTTTTTATTCAAAAAACTAAGTGTTGTTACTTTTTAAACTCACTTTAAATATGACTATGCATCCAGTAATGACGTCGATTGGTGTGAATATGCACCAGTAAACAAACTTGACACCCACTCTAATTTTTGCAGTTTGGCGAACTAAGTACTAGGCTTTTATCAGCATAAAAAATAAGCAGGGTGTCTTATGGCAATCGCAAGAAAGCGTCAAGTAAGTTTGGTTGATACAATGAAAACCAAAGGGGTCAAATCTTGACTTCAGACATCAAAGAGCGAACTGTACAAGCATTGGTTAGCATACAAAGATTGACGATCTAGAAATTCATTTAATTTTAGCGGTTTATTACTTTTAAACACACTTTGATTTTTAAAACGGTAACTTAAGGTTGCCGTTTTTTTATGCCTACTATTTAAGTTTATTTTAAGCTTGCTCAGTTATTGTAACTAATACTTAAATTCCAGAATCATTAAACCATTGAACTGAATTAGTAACTCATTTTATGTTTTAGATCATTAAACAGTGAGTGATTAAAGGTTAGCCTGTAAATGTATACTCATACGCATAAGTGGCTTTTAACTTTAATGCGTTTATTAGGAGGTATTATGAATTTTAAAAATACAGATACTCATTACAATACACTCTCTATAGCCTTGCACTGGTTGATGTTTATTTTAATTGTGACTGTGTACGGCAGTATTGAACTTCGTGAATTATTTGAAAAGGGTACCGAAACCCGTGATGCCTTTAAAATGTGGCACTTTATGTTGGGTTTATCGGTGCTAGCTTTAGTTAGTGTGAGGTTAGTTGCGCGTGTAGTGGGCGGCTCGGTACCAGCTATACAACCTGAGCCTGCAAAATGGCAAAATAAGTTAGCTACATTTGTTCATACTGCGCTGTATGTGTTTATGTTTGCTATGCCAATTGCGGGTTGGTTAATATTAAGTATGGCAGGTAAACCTGTGCCATTTTTTGGTTTAGAGTTGCCTCCATTGGCAAGTGAAAACAAAGAGCTGGGTAAAACCATTAAAGAAATACACGAAACTGCGGGTGAAGTTGGTTATTACGTAATAGGCTTACATGCGGCGGCTGCATTATTTCATCATTACATTTTGGCTGATAACACCTTTAAACGTATGCTGTTTTCTAAAAAATAAACACATCATCTATAAAAAGGGAGACAATCTGTCTCCCTTTTTATATTAATTAATGACTTGTACTCTTAAACCCTATTCTAAACCCGCCCCAATGTTTACCGTTTACATAAATTGGTACCGAGAGGTCATGCAGTATTTCGTAAGCGTCCGGCAATCCACACCTAGCTTTTGATATTCCAAGGCAGTAAATCATCGATTTGGCAACCCGGTTTG
>NZ_JBEOOG010000018.1:0-61919 GCF_040308965.1 Pseudoalteromonas sp. MER144-MNA-CIBAN-0113 | reverse complement strand
TGATGTATAGCGATTTGATTTTTTCATAGTTCCAGTTTCTCAAGTTATTGAGTCTCTGGCAAACACGGGGCGATTCAAATTGCCTAAGTTTAAGTATTTAAGTTTAAGCGCCCAAGCTTAGGCGCTTAAGTTAATATTTTAACGGCAAAACTCAGTTTATTGAGGCGGTGTCTTGCGCTCCCAAATAGCGTTTTGCTTTACTCGGTTTTACTTTCTCAAGGTCGACCAATACCAACCCATCAATACAATTATTAAATTGCGGATCAATACTAAAACTTAAAAACGTTACCCCATTTGGCTCACATAGCTCGGTGTATTGTTTAAATAGTGTAGGTACATGGGTGCCCATATTAGCCAGTATGTGTTTAAGTTCTACAAAGTCTTCTTTGATGTTGTTACCCATAAACAAATTAGTGCATTGAATCTGCTGTTCACGGGTATGACGAAAAGCATTGTTAGGCGTTGCGAGTGACTTTTCAGAGCCATAATAGTGCTGATAATAATGTACCAGTAAGGATTTTGCTTGCTCTGGCAGTGCGTTTGACACACTCACGGCACCAAATAAGTAACGATACTGAGGGTAGCGGTTAATAAAGGCACCAATGCCATACCATAAGTAGTCGAGGCTTTTTCTGCCCCAGTATTTGGGTTGTACAAAACTACGGCCTAATTCTATGCCTTGCTTGAAGTATGGCGTCATCTCTTGGGTATAATTAAATAAGCTATCGGTATAAAGCCCACGTTGAGAGTGCTGTTCAATCACATCCTGCGCGCAGGCTAATCTGTAAGCGCCAACTAGTTCGAGTGATTGTGCATCCCATAAGACTAAGTGTTGATAATGCATATCGTATTTGTCTATATCACGGCGATTGCCACTGCCTTCACCTACTGCACGAAAGGCAATTTCCCGTAGGCGGCCAAGTTCACGAAATAACGGTGAGCTGCCTTGGTATTGGTATAAATAAATAACCATGCCATCACTGGTTTTACCTAAATGTTCACAGCTTTCGATGGCTTTTTTTAATTCTTTTTTACACTCTGGTGAGGCAATAGGGGCATGAGTTTTTAGTGGCAGTGTTTTTTTAGTGGTTAAACGGTACAGCTGTTTTCGTATAAGCTCGACAACTTCCTTGTCTTTTAAATCGGGTATTAAATAAGATTCAGGAGCAATGGAGGCGCCTATTTCAAATTCGAGCGATTTTTGGCGCTGTTTAAACATTTCTTTGACTAGTAGTAAACTGGCAAGCGGTTTATATAGCATAGAGGCACCGTAAAAAAGCGGGCTGTTTCTGGCTTTTATATGTATGGGTAAAATTGGGCTATTGGCTTTTTTAGCGATACGTAAAAACCCGCTGTTCCATTTACAGTCTTTGATCCCTGTTGGTCGAAGTCGAGAAACTTCACCCGCAGGGAAAATAAGTAATGCTCCTTCATTTTTTAAATGCTGGTGGATATTACTAAGCTCTTGTTTTTTACTTTGCCCCGACAAATTATCAACGGGTAGTAATAATGAATGCATTGCATCAACGGTCATTAGCATTCGGTTAGCCACGACTTTTAAATCAGCACGCACCGTCGATAACACATTAATTAATGCAAGCGCATCTAAGGATCCAATTGGATGATTAGCAATAATGACAATTTTCCCTTCACTGGGAATATTTTCTATTTGTTTTGCTTTGTATCGAGTGTCAAAATCAAGTTCATCAAGTACTTGCTCGACAAATTCTATTCCTTGAAGATGGGAATAAGTTGTTGCAAAGTTTGTAAACTCTTGTTCATGTAATAAGTAGCTAAGGCTCTTTTTTACCAGTTTTTTTATTTTAAATGAGTTAGTTAACTGTGGTAAGTTAGTCGCAATTACTTTATCTACACTGATCATACGCACCTCTTTTTTATACTAGGCTAAAGCCAATATGTTTAGCTTAGAGTGCGGATATGACAATACGCGGTCAGTTGTGTGACTTTTTAAAACCGTTTACATACTATTGAATTGAACCATATCAGTACTATTATTCAGGTTTACTTTTTAAGGAATCATCATGTCAGTTTTGGTGGCTATAACAGGTCGAGACAACACAAAATTAATAGCAAAAATGAAATCACGATTGCCTAGTATTCGAATTGAAGAACTTGATGATTGCCAAAATTTAGAGAGTGTAGAGTTCGTTTTAGCGTGGAATGCGCCTGCATCACTGTGGCCCACGTTACCAAACTTAAAGGCTGTGTCATCATTTGGCGCTGGCGTTGATAGCATTGATTTAAGTTTATTACCTGCGGATGTAGAGGTCGTGCGTATTGTTGATAAACAGTTAGCCAACGATATGGCTGAATACGTACTTACCCATGTATTAGCACAAAAATTGCGATTAAAAGAATATGCAATAAAGCAACAGCAAAGTATATGGAAACCTAAAAGAGCGCATAAACATAATCAAGTAAGCATTTTAGGGTTTGGCGAACTAGGTCAAGCATGTGCACATAGGCTGGTTAATAACGGTTTTAACGTAAATGCTTGGAGCCGAAGCCCTAAAACATCAAACATTGCGACACTCTATCATGGTGATGACGGCTTAACACAGATGCTTGCGCAAACCGATTATTTAGTATGTTTATTACCGCTTACCAGCAGTACCCAAGGCATTATTAATAAACAGTTACTTGAGCAACTGCCTGAACATGCTGTGGTGATTAATGTGGCCAGAGGTGGGCATATAGTAGAAGCTGATTTACTTGATGCACTTAACAATACACGTATACGCGCAGCAACGCTTGATGTGTTTGCCAGTGAACCACTACCAAGCGAACACCCTTATTGGTTGCATCCAGGTATTACTTTAACACCGCACTGTGCTGCGTTGTCAGATCTGGATAGTGTTATTGAACAAATAGCAGAAAACATTTTGCGTTTAAAAGCGAAACAGCCATTAATAAATTGCATTGATAAGCAGCAAGGTTATTAGTTAGCAGTTGTTGGCCTTCAAGGATTAACATTTGTTTAATTTTTAACAGAAACAGCTTGTTAACATTTGTAATTTTTATTATTGTTAAAAACAGTTATACAATAATAAAAAAATAGGATGAATTATGAAACCCAATCAAGGGGGCGCAAAAATTAGCATCGTGGTTGTATCTATCATTATATTAGGAATATCTGCCTGGTTTAATCAAGCCAATGCGGCAGCGCTGCTGATCTGACTCTTATTTTCACAGCAAGATTTAGCTACGCTTGCTGTGTATTTCTCTGTTTTGATGCTTTTTATCATCACTTTTCTTCAATAAAACATAAGTCGCACCACTTCCTCCATGCTGCCTAAGTGCAGTATGAAACGCTAAAACGCATGGAATTGTTTGTAACCACTGATTTACGTAACTTTTTAATATCCCTGGCTTGGTTTTATTTTTAATACCTATGCCATGGCGAACGAGTACCATTCTTATATTTCGCTGATGGCAGTCTTGAACAAAGGCTAATAATGATGCGTGTGCATTTTTTAAAAGTTGCCCATGTAAATCAAGCGTCGCATCAAGCTGATATTTCGCTAATCTTACATTTTTAAAAACCGCGCTTTGTACACCCTCTTTTTTAAAGCTTAATATGGCAAGTGGATCGAGTAATTCAAGTGGTTCATCCAACGGATTGAACTGTTCAGAGATTAAATCTGATTGTGCTGCTTTATTTTTTTCTTGCTGGGCGATGACCGCTTTATGGTTTTTAGGTGGTAAGGTCACAGTGTCATGCGTTATGGGGGTAACATCTTCCATAGAAGTTAAGAATAAATCGAAATCTGACAATGGCATGGGCTTATCTCAAATTAGGCAAGGGTCTGTTGACCTTTGCGGATTAAAATTTGTTCAAACTAGGGGCGGTTTAATCGCGGCGCGAGGTTTGTAACCTAGTGGGCTAAGTAAAAACCGAGCAACAAAGAGTAAATCGCCCTTAGGTAGAACCCAAAGGGCAGCGCCTGTTTGGCATTGATGCTGCGTTATCACCTATCTATGGGGAATAACCACACCACATAGGCTCTGCCTTGCCTAAATACCAAACAGACTGCTGCAAATTTAACCTTAAAAGGTCAACAGACCCTATTACGAGATAAATTTTAACTTAGTTCAAACCCAGACCCAAGATTTTTAACAGTGAGATATAAAAAAAGCCCAGAAAAACTGGGCTATAAAATATTCTAAGGGGAAGTAATTAATGCTGAGATACGCTAAATTGCCCAAACGTATAAACTTTGAACAAGTAAAATGTGTTGATCAACACTAAACTCATATTTGAAATAATACTCGACGACATAAGATCTAAGCTAAATGATAGGAATAACAAACCACAGGCACTAATCGCAGCAACGCGAAGCAGTGTCAGTTGGTTGATAAAGAATGCACCTAAACCTAGTGCAAGTAGTAATGTATTTAAAAGCCAATCTAGCTCGTTTAGCATGGTCGTTTCAATAGTTCAGTTGTTGAAAAAAGGAGCGCCATTATGTTGATCTTTTGCACAGCTTTCAACCAAGTAATTTTAAATTTTCAGATTAGTTTTTTTAATGCTAAAAGTAGGTCATTAATACCGAAAATAATCCCTCTTCAGCAATAATTCGATATTTTTGACAGCTCTGCGGTTGCTGTAAATCAATACATAGGTAAAGGGTTCTATGCTCCTTATCCAGTCGCGGGTTTAGGGTTGAGTCCAGTAGTTTTGGTTCGCTTGAAAACAACCCAGGCCAATACACACTTTGGCTTACCATAGACGATTTTTTATAAGTAAGTAAACTTGGCTTTGGCACTAAAACAAGTATAAGTAATAATATCGTGAAAATAAAAAGCAGGGTCAACTTGATGCCACACTTTGCGCTACTTGAGTGTAGTTTTAATTGTGAGCCAGTGTTTGCAAGCTTATTACTGGATCTTTGTTTAACAGTAGCGGCTTTATTTTTTTTGCGGCGACTTTTTTTGTGGTTTTCGACATAAAGCAAATCTGGCCTTTTTAGCTTAGCCCTCTATAATAAAGTAAATATTTGTATTTTAAGCAAATCACCAACTTCGCAGACATGGTTTTAGCCTATAAGGATTGTATATGAATACGCAGCTATCTATTTTAATAGTTGACGATGTTAGCACTGTGCGTAGCTTTCTAAGTCAAACATTAATGCATTTAGGGATAGAGAATGTAAAAGAAGCGTCTACGGCCGCGCAGTGTATTAGCGAGTGTCGCGCAGCCAATTTTAATATTATATTTTTAGACATAGAACTACCTGATGGCGATGGTAAAGAACTTATTGCGCAAATTAATGACTTATCACCAGAGACAAACGTGGTGATGGTGTCGGCTCATTCAGGCGTTGAAAATGTGAAGGATGCAATAGATAGAGGGGCAAAAGGGTTTGTGGTTAAACCATTTTCACCAAAGAAAATTGCGGCGATATTGAAAAAGTTTTATCCAGAGCTTGATAACGTTTAAGAGGCGTATTTATTTTGGGCAAAAAAAAACCGGCAAAAGCCGGTTTTTTTAATCTTGCAAAAACAATTATAGCGCTTTAATTTTAGCAGCTAAACGGCTCTTATGACGAGCAGCTTTGTTTTTGTGGATTAGACCCTTAGTTGCGTAACGGTCTAGGATAGGTGTAGCAACAGAAAAAGCTTGCTGTGCAGCTTCTTTATCGCCAGCTTCAATAGCTACGATTACTTTTTTGAAGTAAGTACGCATCATTGAACGACGGCTTGCGTTGTGCTGACGGTTTTTTTCGCTTGTGATAGCGCGTTTTTTTGCAGACTTGATGTTAGCCAAGGTTTGCTCCTAACAATCTTAAATAAAGCTTAAATTAAAGGCCGTGGAATATGCCTGTTTTTATCATGAATGTCAATTTAATTTTAACAATCCAAGAAAAACTGCTCCTTATAACGAACATCAATTTGCCGCTTTAGCAGTTAATGGCGCTATTGTAACAAAGCAAGGGGTTCGAGCCTAGTGCTTTAAAGCGATTTATAAAAAAGACTATGGCATAATTAACTTAATTGCTGATTTTTAATATGGATTTATAGTGTCAAAAGGTTTGTTTCGTTCCGGGATGATTGTAAGTGCAATGACAATGATCTCGCGTATTTTAGGGCTAGTGCGTGATGCTGTTGTTGCTAACTTGTTGGGGGCAGGGGCTGCGGCCGATGTGTTTTTATTTGCAAACCGTATTCCTAATTTTTTACGCCGTTTATTTGCTGAAGGGGCTTTTGCACAGGCGTTTGTACCGGTATTAAGTGAAATTAAACAGCAGCAAGGCGATGAGAAGGTCAGAATATTTGTTGCCCAAGCCGCCGGCACGTTAGGCACTATTTTACTGATAGTGACACTCTTTGGTGTGATAGCGTCACCTGTTATTGCTGCTTTATTCGGCACTGGTTGGTTTATTGATTGGTGGCAAGGTGGCCCTGACGCAGAAAAGTTTGAGCTTGCCAGTTCGCTATTAAAACTGACTTTTCCTTATTTGTTTTTTGTAAGCCTTGTGGCGCTCAGTGGCGCGGTGATGAACGTTTATAATCGTTTTGCCGTTGCGGCTTTTACCCCGGTGTTACTCAATGTATCCATTATTAGTTGTGCCATTTTATTACATGATCAGTTTTCTGTAGGCGCTTATGCGTTAGCTGTTGGCGTGTTTTTAGGAGGCGTGGTACAGCTATTATTTCAACTGCCGTTTTTGTATAAAGCAAAAATGCTAGCGCGCCCGCGCTGGGGTTGGCAAGATGAAAATGTGAAAAAAGTACGCAAGTTAATGCTCCCAGCGTTATTTGGTGTATCAATTAGTCAAATTAACTTATTACTCGATACGGTAATAGCTTCATTATTGATGACAGGCTCTATCGCTTGGCTGTATTACTCAGATAGACTGATTGAATTCCCACTTGGTTTATTTGGTATCGGTATTGCGACGGTTATTTTACCTGCGCTATCAAAATTACACAGCAGTAAAAAAAGTAGCGACTTTCAACATACCCTAGATTGGGGAGTGCGATTTGTGATTTTTTTAGGGCTCCCTGCAATGGTAGGCCTGATGATTATAAGCCCGTTGATTATTACTGTTCTGTTTGATCACGGCGCGTTTAAAGAGGCTGGCATTGATCACGTTAAGGCAGTGAGCTTAGGGGTGGTTGCCTACTCGGTGGGATTAGTCAGCTTTATGTTAATTAAAGTGTTGGCGCCTGGGTTTTATTCTCGCCAAGATACGAAAACACCGGTGCGCATTGGTATTGTCACTTTGGTGCTTAACATGGTGTTTAATATTATGCTGGCGCCCTTTATTGGCTATTTAGGCTTAGCCCTGGCAACCTCTATGTCGGCTAGTTGTAATGCCTACTTACTGTACCGACAGCTTAAAAAAGAGAATGTTTACCAGTTCTCCAGCATGAGTGGCTACTTCACTTTGAAGTGTTTGCTGGCGAGTGTGACGATGGGCGCGCTAGTGTGGTTTACCAGTAGACACTATGATTGGCCTAGCTGGCACTTTAGTGAACAAGTTATGTTGTTGGTTGTGTTATTAATTATTGCGGTTGTTAGTTACTTTTTTATGTTGTTTTTGATGGGCGTTAGACTAAATACGATAAAAAGTGTAGCAATTACTGAATCAAATTAAAAAAAAGATTATAATCGGACACTCTGCGACCCAAGGTCGCATTTTATCGCTCGCTGAAAAAGGCATTAGGTGGCATGGAGTTAATTAGAGGTATACACAATATACGCCCACAACACTTTGGTTGTGTGCTAACCATTGGTAATTTTGATGGTGTTCATTTGGGTCATGCTGCCGTATTAAAAGGGCTGTTAGCGGATGCCAAAGAAAATAATTTACCCAGCACTGTAATGTTATTTGAGCCTCAGCCACAAGAGTTTTTTGCAAAAAACAATGCCCCGGCTAGGCTTACTCGACTGCGTGATAAACTTCGTCTATTGAGTAACTTGGGGATTGAGCGCGTTATTTGTATTAGCTTTAATCAAGCGTTTGCAAATATGCATGCAGAGCAGTTTGTGAGCGATATTTTAATTAAAAAGCTGGGCGTTAAAGCATTAACGGTTGGCGATGATTTTAGATTTGGTAAACAGCGCCAAGGAAATTTTAGCCTATTGGCTAATATGGGTACTCAAGCGGGAATGAGTGTTAAAAGCACTGCCAGCTTTAGGCAATTAAATGCTAGAGTAAGCAGTACCTTAATACGAGAAGCGCTTGCTGAGGGTGACTTGGTTAGTGCAAAAGTCATGCTTGGGCATAATTATGCGATATCTGGGCGTGTTATTCACGGCTGGAAAAAAGGCCGAGAATTAGGTTTTAGAACGGCAAATATTGCGCTAAAGCGTCAAGTTTGTCCGGTTAATGGCGTATTCGCGGTTCAAGTAATGATCGCAGGAAAACACGTTTTTGGGGTAGCTAACATTGGAAACAAACCCACATTTAATGGAACTCGTGCCTTATTAGAAGTACACCTTTTTGATTTTGCACAAGATATTTATGGACAATTTATGCATGTGGAGTTGATTGAAAAACTCCGCAACGAGAAAAAATTCGAGACATTAACACAACTGACGGCACAAATAGCAACCGATGTTGCCGCCGCTAAGCAGTGTTTTGGTTTAAATTAGGTAGCCGATAGAGACGGAAAGTAGGATTAATGAGCGACTACAAACATACTTTGAATTTACCGGAAACAATGTTTCCAATGCGTGGCAATTTGGCACAACGTGAACCAAAAATGCTTAAAGCATGGTATGAAGACGACCTGTATGGTCAAATTCGCAGCGCAAAGAAAGGTAAAAAAACTTTCATTTTGCATGACGGCCCTCCGTATGCAAACGGCGATATCCATTTAGGCCATTCAGTAAATAAAATATTAAAAGATATTATTGTTAAGTCTAAAACCTTATCAGACTTCGATGCGCCATACGTACCGGGTTGGGACTGTCATGGTTTACCAATCGAGTTAATGGTTGAGAAAAAAGTCGGTAAACCCGGTGTTAAGGTAACTGCTGCAGAATTTCGCGAAAAATGTCGTGCCTATGCTAAAAAGCAAGTGGAAGGCCAAAAAGTAGACTTTAAACGTTTAGGCGTTTTTGGTGATTGGGATAAGCCTTACCTAACCATGAACTTTGACTTTGAAGCCAATGCAATTCGTGTACTAGGTCGCATTATAAAAAATGGCCATCTACACAAAGGCGCAAAACCTGTGCATTGGTGTACAGATTGTGGCTCTGCATTAGCAGAAGCAGAAGTTGAATACCAAGATAAACAATCGCCAGCTATCGATGTACGTTTTACTTTTGCTGATCAAGACGCAGTAATAAATGCGTTTAACTTAGCTGATGGCCATCAAGGCACTGGCAGTGTAGGGACTGTTATTTGGACTACGACACCGTGGACTTTGCCAGCTAACCGTGCGGTTGCTGTGCATGCTGATTTAGAATACGCGCTAGTACAAGTAGACGATGAAGGTGCTCAGCAGCGTCTGATTTTAGGTTCTGAGCTTGTTAAAGATGCGATGGATCGTTTTGGCTTTAACCACTTCCATATCCTTGGCTATGTTAAAGGTGCAGCACTTGAAAACTTAAACGTTGCACACCCATTTTATGACTTTAACGTACCGGTTATTGTAGCTGAACACGTAACCACAGATTCTGGTACGGGTGTTGTACATACTGCACCTGGTCATGGTCAAGAAGATTTCGTGGCAGGCCTTGAGTATAATCTTGAAGTAGCTAACCCAGTTGGCGCAAACGGAGTGTACTTACCTGACACTGAATTATTTGCCGGTCAGCATGTGTTTAAAGCCAATGCGAGTGTAATTGAGGTATTAAAAGAAAATAATGCCCTAATGCATCATCATGCATTAACTCATAGCTACCCACATTGTTGGCGCCATAAAACGCCTATTATCTTCCGCGCCACACCACAATGGTTTGTTAGCATGGATCAGGCTAACTTACGCAAAGATTCACTGGCTGAAATTAAAAATACTCAATGGTTACCTGAATGGGGCGAAAGCCGTATTGCCAACATGGTTGAAGGCCGCCCTGATTGGTGTATTTCGCGTCAACGTACCTGGGGTGTACCTATTGCATTGTTTGTTGATAAAGACACGGGTGCATTACACCCAAATACTCAAGAGCTGATTGAACAAGCTGCAGTACTTGTCGAAAAATCAGGTATTCAAGCATGGTATGACCTAGAGCCTGCTACTTTGCTAGGTGAAGAAGACGCTAAACAGTACATGAAAGTACAAGACACGCTAGATGTGTGGTTTGACTCAGGTGTGACTCATGCCTGTGTTGTTGATGCGCGTGAAGATTTAGTTGGTCCTGCAGATTTATACCTTGAAGGTTCTGATCAACACCGTGGTTGGTTTATGTCATCAATGATGACTTCAGTGGCAATTAATGGTCATGCACCATACAAGCAAGTGCTTACGCATGGCTTTACGGTTGATGAAAACGGCCGCAAAATGTCTAAGTCATTAGGCAATGTTATTTCGCCACAAAATGTGATGAATAAACTGGGCGCTGATATTTTACGTTTATGGGTAGCATCAACTGATTACACGGCAGAAATGACTGTATCCGATGAAATATTCAAACGTTCGGCAGATCGTTACCGTCGTATTCGTAACACCAGCCGTTACTTACTTGCTAACCTAAGTGGTTTTGATCCAAAAACGGATCAAGTTGCTGTTGATGATATGGTTGAGCTTGATAAGTGGATTGTAGGGCGCGCAGCACAGTTACAAGATGATATTTTAGCGGCTTACGATAGCTACCAAATGCTATTAGTAACGCAAAAGCTAATGAACTTCTGTACCGGTGAGCTTGGTTCGTTCTACTTAGACGTTATAAAAGACCGTCAGTACACGGCAAAAAGCGACAGCCATGCACGTCGTTCTTGTCAAACAGCGCTTTATCATATTGCTGAAGCAATGACGCGTTGGATGGCACCAATCATGAGCTTTACAGCGCAAGAAATTTGGGAAGCACTTCCAGGTGAGCGCAGTGACTACGTGTTTACTTCAACATGGTATGAGGGATTACAAGCACCAACAACGACCAAGTTTAGTAATGAAGACTGGCAAGCTATTTTAAATGTGCGTGACGAAGTGAACCGTCTGTTAGAAGCTGCACGTAAAGAAGAAGTGATTGGCGCAACATTACAAGCAACCGTAAACCTGTTTGCCAGCAAAGAGCTTGCAGCAAAACTTGCGGCGTTAGGCGATGAGCTACGTTTTGTGTTGTTAACCTCTGCGGTTAACGTTACCGAGGTAGATAGTCAACCTGCAGATTCACAAACTACTGAAATTGATGGTTTATACATTAGCGTATCAGCAACAGATGCTAAAAAGTGTGAGCGTTGTTGGCATTACAGTGAAGATGTAGGTGTTGAGCCTGCTCATCCTGAAATTTGTGGTCGTTGTGTAAGTAACGTTGACGGTGAAGGTGAAAAGCGTCAATTCGCTTAGGAGTTGTTTTTAGTGAGCAAACTAACCCAAAAAAGTGGTTTAGTGTGGCTTTGGTTGAGTCTATTACTGCTTGTAATAGACTTTGCCAGTAAAACACTGGTTGTAAACACCATGGCGTATGGTGAGTCAATTAATTTACTGCCTGTTTTTAGCATCACTTATGTACATAACTACGGTGCAGCCTATAGCTTTTTAAGCGAAGCGGGTGGCTGGCAGCGTTGGTTTTTAAGTGCAATAGCAATCGCGATTAGTTGTTTGTTGGTGTGGTGGTTAAAACGTCTTCCAGCCTCTAATAAAGTATTATGTGGTGCTTACTCGTTAGTTTTAGCTGGTGCTATTGGTAACTTATACGACCGCATTGCTTATGGTTACGTTATTGATTTTTTACATGTGTTTTACGAAGACTCACATTTTCCCGTATTTAATATTGCAGACTGCGCTATTTGTATTGGTGCTGCATTATTACTATTTGACGCCTTTACCGGCGAAAATCCAAAGGAGCATAAAGCATGAGCCAAGCTGTAATTGGTGAAAACTCAGACGTTATTTTTCATTTTTCTATTAAACTAGAAGATGGCTCTGCCGCTGACTCAACGAAAGTGCATAACAAGCCGGCTAAGCTCACTATGGGTGATGGCAGCTTAACCGCTAATTTTGAAAAATGTTTACTTGGCCTAACGGCCGGTGAGAGCAAAACATTTGAGCTTGAGCCGGAAGATGCCTTTGGTCAACCAAACCCAGATAATATTTATTATGTGGACCGTAGTAAGTTTGGTGTAGAAACGCCGGCTAAAGTAGGTGCTATTATTGCGTTTACTCAACCTGATGGCACCGAGCTTCCGGGTTTGGTGCGTGAAGTGCAAGGCGAGTCAGTTACTATCGATTTTAATCACCCATTAGCGGGCCAGCGCTTAACGTTTGAAGTTGATATTATTGAGGTGCAAGGTTAATGGAAATATTATTAGCTAATCCACGAGGCTTTTGCGCCGGTGTTGACCGCGCAATTAGCATTGTTGAGCGCGCTTTAGATATTTTTGAAAAACCAATCTATGTGCGCCATGAAGTGGTACACAATCGTTATGTGGTTGATGGCTTAAAAAATCGCGGCGCTGTGTTTGTTGAAGAGCTTGATCAGGTACCGGATGACAGTATTGTTATATTTAGTGCTCATGGTGTATCACAGGCTGTACGCAGTGAAGCAAAACGCCGTGAGCTTAAAGTATTTGATGCAACCTGCCCGTTAGTGACTAAAGTGCATATGGAAGTTACCCGTGCCAGCAGAAAAGGCATTGAATGCATTTTAATTGGTCACCATGGACACCCCGAGGTTGAGGGCACTATGGGTCAATACGACAATCAACAAGGTGGCATTTACCTAGTTGAAACCGTTGATGACGTGTTAAAGCTTGATGTTAAGAATGCAGATAACCTTTTTTATTGCAGCCAAACAACCTTGTCGGTAGATGATACTGCGGATGTGATTGATGCTTTACGCAGCAAGTTTCCTGCTATTGATGGTCCGCGTAAAGATGATATTTGTTATGCAACTCAAAACCGTCAAGATGCAGTACGTGACTTAGCAGACAAAGTCGATGTGCTATTGGTTGTAGGCGCTAAAAATAGCTCTAACTCCAATCGTTTACGAGAACTAGCTGATAAAATGGGCACGCGTGCGTACTTAATTGACGATGCCAGCAATGTTGAAGCGTCATGGTTTGATGGTATCAATAGTGTGGGGGTTACCGCAGGCGCGTCAGCACCTGAAGTGCTAGTGCAGCAAGTGATTACCCGCTTAAAAGAGCTCGGTGGTAACCAAGTAACAGAAAATCCTGGTGAAGAAGAAAACATTGTTTTTGCTGTACCAGTAGAGCTGCGTTAATTTAGAGATAAATCATAAAAGGAGGGTCGAATGGGTAAGCAACTGTCACCAGATGCGTTACTTTTTTCGGCCCTTTTTAATGAGCGTGGTGTGCTTGCATCCCTCGTAGTAACACAGGTTGTGGCTATTATATTAGCTTTTGCTCCTACTGCTGGCGATGACATATGGCTGCATTTGGGGGCGATCAGTTTGTTTCTCCATGTAACTGTGCTGGTCAGTACCTCTTTTTTATATCTTTGTCGTCGATTACTCGCAAAACAGACTCAGTTTATTCAGATCAGTTTTTTTATTGCTTCATATAATCTCAGTACTGCTGTATTTAGTCTGGTGTTTTCTCATATTGCTTTTGATATTGAAAACGAAAAACAACTGACGTTTTTTGTGCTGCGTAATTGCATTATTGTATTTTTGCTTACCTTACTGTTTGTACAATTTTTGCTTATTCATTTTGAAAAAGAGCAGCAAACCAAAGCACTTTCTCGTGCAGAACTTGATGCTTTGCAGGCACGGATCCGACCCCACTTTTTATATAATAGCTTGAATACGGCGGCAGAATTAACGCATCATGACGTTGAAGCTGCAGAGCATGCAATTTTAGCACTAGCAGCGCTGTCTCAAGCTGCAATGCGTTCAGGTCAAAGTGTATTACTCAGTGATGAAATAACATTAACTAAACAGTATATTGCGCTTGAATCATGGCGCTTTGCAGAGCGCTTAAAGGTTGAGTGGTTATTACCAGAACATCTCCCTGCGCTATATATTCCATATCTAACATTACAACCTTTGGTAGAGAACGCAGTATGTCATGGCATTGAGCCAAGCCAAAGTGGTGCTACTATAAGTATTGAACTGCATGTGACAACACATTATTTAACCTTAATTGTAACTAATCCTGTACCTACTGAAACTGAAAATACTAGAGAGCATAACGGTATGGCTCTTGATAATATTCGTTCTCGTTTAAGTATTTATTATAAAGGTCGGGCGCAACTGACAATAACCAACAAAGATAATCAATTTAGAGTCAAAGTAGTCATCCCAAAACAAGCAGAGAATACGTTATGAATGTATTGATTGTAGATGATGAGCCCTTAGCAAGGGCACGATTGAAGCGTTTACTCGCTGAGAACCATACATCCATTCATGTGCAAGGAGAGGCTAGTAATGGCAATGACGCTTTAACACAAATGAAAAAGCAGCAGCCTGATTTAGTGTTTTTAGATATTGATATGCCAGGCTTAAATGGCATCGAAGTGGCCAATCAACTCAATGATCTAGCGGTACCTCCGGCGATTATTTTTATAACCGCTCATCCTGAGCATGCACTTGATGCGATGCAGTTAAATGCAGCCGGATATTTGGTAAAACCTATATCAGAAAAAAGTTTGCAACATGCATTACAACAGCTAGGACGTTTAAACAGAGTACACCTGCAACAGCAACAAACAGAAAAAGTAACGTATCAATTGGCAGGCACCGTAAGAAGCATAAAAATAGAAAATATTTTCTATTTTTATGCACAGGAAAAGTACACAAAAGTCGTATTCGATGGTGGGGAGGCTTTAATTGAAGACAGTTTAAAGCAACTTGAAATGCAATATCCTCGTCACTTATTGCGAATTCATCGAAATACCTTAGTGAATAAAAATAAAATTTTGGCACTCCATACACTTAAAAACCATCAACATGTTATTGAACTCAAAGGGTGTACACCTTTTTTAGCCGTTAGTCGTCGAGCGCTCAAAAGCGTAAAAAGCGTACTTTAGCACACCAACCTATTAACCGCTTATCAACATAATTAACCGTTGGTCGTGGTGCTAGTTGAATCTATTTTTTTATTGCATACACTTAGTATCAGATAATTATTATTTGGTTTTACTATGTCTTTGAGCACGTTGAAATTGCAAAAAGGTTTTACCCTTATTGAAGTCCTGATTGCGTTTATTATTCTTAGCTTTGGTTTATTGGGGGCTGTAGCCCTGCAAGCAAAAGCAAAACAAGCAAGCTTTGATTCAATGCAACGTGCTGCTGCTGTTGCGCTTGGTAATGATATTATCCAACGTATACGTGTTAATGATACCTCAGCGCTTGTAACTCAGTATAAAGGCAACTTTACGAGTGAAACAACTTTAAATTCATCCAATACTTGCTTTACAGATTCGTGTAGCAGTGCGCAAATCGCTGTATTAGACATAGAGCAATGGAAGCGTGCCATTCGTGCTCGTGAAAATACAGGGTCTCTTGATGATGCAATCGTGTGTGTTAATCCCGAAGCGGTAGCAGGCTCTGGCGGTAAAGCGTTTAACATTGAAGTAATTGTATCATGGCAGGGTAGGCAAGAATTCACTGCAAATGAAAATACAGCAAATATTGATTGCGGAACAGCTGATAAAAAACGCCGTGTAGTAGTACTTACCAGCTATGTTTATGTTAGGAGCTAAAATGAGGCAAGCAGGTTTTACACTCATTGAAATGATGATCTCTTTGTTCATCGGCGGGCTAATTTTAGGTGGCGTCATGTTTACTTATATTGGTATGAAAACAACCACCAAAAGCACCATGGCAATAGGTGAACTGCAAGAGTCAGGGCGTTTAGCGATTAATATTATGCAACGCGATATAGAACAAGTAGGCTTTTGGGGCACATTTTATGGCAATTCATTTACTGCAATAAACACCTCATCATTAGCAAGTCCAACAGGTGATTGCTTTGAAGGTCTCAACAATGGCAGTTTTCCTGATTTAACCAGCAGTAGTAACTTTAAAACCCTTTATGCAAAAACAGCGGCAAGTCCAAGTGAACTTAATTGTGTTAATAACCCTGTATCGGGCACTGATATTTTACAAATTAAGTTTGTGCAAGGGCACCAATTAGATGTAACTAACGCGGTTAACGAAACAGCTAATAATGGTTATTATTTTGTGGCCGAACAAGAACTTGCTCGTTTTGTCAAAGATCAGGTTGATGCCAACACACTTAATGTCAATGCCACTGTGTGGCCTTACAGCCACCATGTTTATTATATTAGCGAACAAACTTATACCGTAAATAATAAAAAACTAACAGTGCCCGCATTGATGCGAAAACGCCTAACTGGCAACGGTATGACCACCGAAACAATCATGGAAGGGGTTGAAAATATGCGTTTTATTTTTGGTCTCGATACTAATGGTAATGGCAAGGTCGATTCGTATCGCAGCATAAACAAAATGACTGCAGCTGAGTGGGGCAATCAACAAGGTATTTTAACCGTGCAGATATTTTTATTAGTAAGAACATTGCAACCCGATCCAAGCATAAATAGCAAAAAGCAAATATATACACTCGGTGAAGATGAAAACGCGCGTAAGCTTGAAGTTACTGATAACTATAGGCGTACTGTATTTACTACCACTATTCGTTTAAATAATGTAGGGGCAAATTTATGGCGTATGTAACACACACACCTACACAGCATAAGCAAAAGGGAGTAGTGCTTATTACTGCTCTAATTATGGTAATAGCAGTAACCGGTATTGCCGTTACATTAATGAGTAGCAGTACCATCGACATTAAAATTACCAATGCAGCACAAGAGCGGGAAGTGGCAGAAAACATGCTAGTCGGCGAGGTTCAACGAGTGATAGCACAAGAGGCTAATAAAGGCGGCGCTAGCCAGTTTTTCTTAACTAAGAACGAGATCCCTGAGCAATGGAAAACGATAGCTACTCATGATGGTATGCAAAGTGCCATGACCAATTTAAATAAGGGAGTAATGGAGCTTAACTGCCCGCGTAGATACAACCCTACAGAGGGGGTCGTTTGCAACATGATGCAAGTCACCACTACTATTGAATATGGCTCTAAGAGCAAGCACCAGCTAACAGTTGTAACGGGTATAGCGCAAGAAATGGCCGATAAAGGTAAGGGGATTTAACATGAAACTAGCAGCAAGTATTATATTTACTTATTTTATGTGCCTTTTTTTTACAGCGCCGAGCAAAGCTGAAGACATAGAGCTGTATGTAAATAAAGATGTCAATGTAGATGAAAAACCTCGGGTATTGTTTATTTTTGATACGTCAGGAAGTATGGATGAGGAAGTTACATCAGCAGGCACAAGCGAGCGTTGTTTTATAAAAAGGAGGGGGTTTCTTTGGTTTCCTCCTTATTATGAACAACTACCAAGCTGTTATGAAAGTAAAGATAGCTACAACGAATATAATGAACAATGTTATATAAATATTGGTAACAGAAACTATCAACCAAGTTGTGTTGATGAAGTTGAAAGTGGAACAAGGCTTGAGGTTGCAAAAAGAGCTGTAAAAGGTTTAATAAAGGACAATAATGATATTGACTTTGGTTTAATGCGTTTTAATTATAACGCAGGTAACGAACCTGGTGGTGGTTATGTGCTTGCTAGAGTTGGCACAGACGAAGATACGTTGGTTGATAGAATTAATGAATTACCTGCTTATGGCTCAACGCCCTTAACAGAAACATTATGGGAAGCGTATTTATACATTTCAGGGCAAAACCTTAAGTTTGCAAAAAATGTTGATGATAGAGACACAAGTGCAGAAAATAGCCAAAAGTATGAGTCGCCTTTTAGAAAAAACAACGAAAATTCGCTGCGCTGTGATAACTCCATCAATATTATTTTAATGACCGACGGCGAACCTCAGAATGATGATGAAGCAGATAATAGTATAAAGAGTACCTATAATAACGTTTTTAAAAGTAATGCGGGATCTTTTGGGAGTTATCGTAGTTATTTAGTAGCGCTAGCCAAAATTTTACATGGCAACGATAATACTGATGTTGATTTATATCCTCAAACTACTGAAACGATTGATACTGCAAGGTTATTTACTATTGGCTTTGGTGGAGGGATGGATGAAGATGCACTTAAATTATTGGAGGAAGCGGCTAAAGTTGGCGGTGGCGATTATTTTGAAGCAGATACAGCCGCTACTCTTACCTCGGCACTTAAAAATACCATTACCTTAATACGAGAAGAAAACAGCACCTTTACATCGCCTTCTTTTGCAAGTAACAATGTCGATCAGACCCGTAGTAAGGATGCGGTTTATCTCGCTATGTTTTATCCTGAAGTTGGAACACGATGGCGTGGTAATTTAAAAAAAATAAAAGTGATGGGAAATAAACTCATAGACTCTACATTAACGCTTGCATTAAATAGTGACGGATTAATTAAAAAAGACGCTAAAACATTTTGGACGAAGGGCAATTTAGCTGATGGCAACTCCGTTGAAAGCGGTGGAGTTAATGCGATGCTGACAAGTTTAGATCCGGGTAAGCGTAAATTAATTTCAGATATTGGGGTATTTAATATATCTAACCTAGTGCAAGTTTATGGTGACAAAGAAAAAGCTGCTGGTGTTTTTAATGTGCCTAAAAGCGATCTTGATTCAACAATAAACTGGGCACGTGGTGTTGATGTTGATAATGAGAATACTACAAGCACCCAGCGAGCTGACATTTTTGGCGACCCTTTACATTCAAAACCTGTGGCGATTGATTATGGCAATAATGATGTTCGTATACTTGTCGGTACAAACGCAGGCTTTTTACACATGTTTAAAGATGATGATAGTAAGAATGAAGTAACTGAAAGCTGGGCATTCATACCTTCAGCGTTATTTAATATTATTAAGCCGCTTAGAGCCAAAGAGGCCGGAAAAAAATATGGCATGGATGGCCCTATTAGCGTGTACTCTAAAAATGAGAGTTTAGATGCCGATGGTATTAATGATGGCATTGTTAATGCGGGTAAAGGTGATGCTGTATGGGCGTTTGCAGGCATGCGACGTGGCGGTAAAAACTATTATGGGTTAGATATTACTAAGCCTGACTCACCTTCTTTAATGTGGAGTATTAAAGGCGGGGTAGATTCAGGTTTTGAAGAGCTTGGTCAGTCTTGGTCGAAACCACAAGTTGCGTTTATAAAGGCCTTTGGTGATAAGCCCGTTTTGATTTTTGGCGGTGGCTACGACACCATTAAAGATAAAGACAAAGGGAATAAACGCGATGCAGACTCAATGGGTCGAGATGTGTTTATTGTTGATGCTAAAACCGGTAAAAAGCTTTGGTCACTGCGCAGTAACAATAGCTTTACTGGTAAACACAGTATTGCCGCAGACGTTACATTGCTTGACTCTAATTACGATGGCTATATTGATAGAATTTACGCAGCAGATACCGGTGGCGACATTTGGCGTGTTGATATGCCAGGTAGTCAAACAAATGAATTTAGCCACTTTAAACTTGCATCGCTTGCTGATGGTAAAGATAGGCGCTTTTTTTATAAACCAGCCATAGCGCGAACCATATTTAGTAAAGTGACTCAAAAAGAGGGTGTTACTTCACGTGTTGAAACTCCTTACGATGCCATCGTTATTGGCAGTGGTAACCGCACTAACCCGGTAAATTCAACCACAGCCGATGAGCTTTTTATGATAAGGGATGAAAATACGCTCACAAAATCATTTAAAAATAACGCTCCTGAAACTATTTTATTTACAGATTTAATGTCGATGAATGAAGATAAGTTTGGTAATGCATTAAGTAATGTTAGTGAGTTTATAAATCTAGAAGTTGAACTGACAAATACATTTAAAGGCTGGCATTATACGTTATCGCCCGGCGAAAAATCGCTTGCTGCGGCAACCGTGGTAGGAGGCGTTGCGTATTTTACTTCATTTAGTCCTGCATCGGATACTGGACTAAACCAATGTTCGTTAACCGGTGGCGGTGGCTCTTTATATGCATTTCATTTGCATTACGGCACTAAAGTATATGATGAGTTAAAATTTGCCACCAGTTATGAAGTCCCTGATACGCCGCAACTTTATTTTGGTGCCTCCTGTGTTGACGGTAATTCAGACGGTAAATGCGACGATGACACAACGGTTGACGTACAAAGCCAATTTTATTTAATTGGCCCAGGCATAAAAGGCAAAAATGCAGAGAATCCGTTTAGACCAATTGAAATTATTGGGCCTAATTTAAAAATAGTAGATGGTAAAATTCAGCTAGTTAACGATACTCAGCCTATTGGGTTTGGCTTTAAAACTCAGCAAATGTATATTTACAAACGTGAAGAAAACGATGAAGTGAATAATTAGGAGTCATTAGATGGTTGCCAAGTACACTGGATTTACTTTAATTGAGCTGATGATAGCCGTGGCAATTGTGGGTATTTTAGCCGCCATTGCCGTGCCTAATTACAGTGAATATGTAAAACGCGCATCACGTGCAGAAGCGGCATCTGCACTTTTAGATGCTGCAAACAAGCAGGAGCAGTACTTTGTAGATAACCGAGTCTATTCAACTTCGTTTAGTGACTTAGGTATTCAAAGTAAAACTGAAAACGGGCATTTTGAGCTAACAATTAATGTGGTTAATAGCAATGAATTTACAATCACTGCGAAGCCCATTGATGGTGCCGTGAAAGGGGATGCTGATTGCACGTCATTAACCATTAATGACGTTGGCTTAAAAGGAGCAACGGGTAGTAAAGGCGATACCGACATCAACTATTGCTGGGGTAGATAACGTTAGTTATTTTTGGCATTTGTTGGTAGATTTTATTCGTATTCGCCCAGTTTGACTTATTGACAGAGCAAGCCCCTCAAGGCTTGCTTTTTCGTTATTTGGGCAATAGATAAAAGTACCATTTTGAAAACCATTTAGTGTACCATCTGGCCTAAATGTAATGGCATCTCGTGGGTATGTTAACGTATCGGCTTCATTTGTGTGCTCAAATGTACTGATCAGCTGCTCGTCATCGCCAAGCGACGTTGACTTGTCGTTATCAACAAATATAGCGAGCTGGTTATGCCAGTCGTCTAATGTACATTTATTACTTTTTAATGCGCACAAAGTAACGTAGCTGTTTTTTTCTATAGCGTATAGACGAGCATAATTAATATTTTTATGTAATAAGCTAACTTGATTGTTCACGCGGTTGAGCGCTAAAAAGTTGGGTAAATAAGACAAGGAAATTTGACCTACAATGGCAACAATCGCGAGGCTAACTAGCAGCTCTATTAATGTTGTACCATGGTGGGTAGAAAAGTATAAAGGTAACTTCATCCCTGAAGCCTCAATCTAAACATGTTTCTTACAAGTTTAGTAAAAACTTAAATTATGGCAAGTGTTGTTCAATTTATAATCACCCTATTTACTATTACCTAAATAAAAAGCGGTGCCTGATTGGGAAAGTGTGAGTGCCTTGCTATTATTTTGATTACCATTAGGTGAAAAAACAAAGTTACCTGGCGCAGTAGTAATGCGGCCACTGGTATTAAAGCGGATTTGGCTACCCCCAGAAAATGTCACTTTGTCGTTGGGGTTGGTTTTTTCCATGACTCTTATTAAACTATCACCACTGTCATATTGCCCATTATTATTACCATCGACAAAGGTGACGACAACATTATCGCTAGCCCACTCAGTGGTGCACTTAAAATTGGCAGCTGAACCTTTCACATCAGCATAAGGTGCTGGACAAATAATAACTATCTCATCGGTACTAGCCGCTTGTGAGCGTGCAAAACTAATATTACGTTTTAGTTCTAATAAAAAATTTTCACCTCGATTTTCTTCTAGCATATCGCTACTGTTCCACAACGCAATAGTGGCTATAATGCCAACAATGGCTACGGTGACCATTAACTCTAATAGGGTAAATCCACGGTGCTTAGTTTTCATATAAATCTCATTAACTCGGTGATGTTTTAGTATAGTTATTTTTATTAAAATAATCATACCATGTTTATTTTTCACCGGTGCTATTCAATCTCTTTGTTTGCTATGAACCTCATGATTGTCTAAAATCGAGGCAACTGAAGCTTTCAAAAGTAATTACTATGAAAAAAATAGAAGCAATCATTAAACCGTTTAAGCTCGATGATGTGCGTGAAGCCCTATCAGATGTAGGTATCACGGGTATGACAGTAAGTGAAGTAAAAGGCTTTGGGCGTCAAAAAGGCCACACAGAGCTATACCGTGGTGCTGAGTACATGGTTGACTTTTTACCTAAAGTAAAACTAGATATTGTGCTCGGTGATGAAGACGTAGAACGTGCTATTGATGTTATTGTTAAAACAGCACAAACTGGCAAAATTGGTGATGGTAAAATATTTGTCACTGACGTAGAACGTGTGGTTCGAATTCGTACTGCAGAAGAGGATGAAGAGGCTATATAGTCGAATAAACCTCGTAAAAAAAAGGCGCTAATTTTATAACTAGCGCCTTTTTCGTGTTATTTATTTCTGCTATTAAATTTACGCGTTTGCTCTGCATGCTGACTTAGTTCAGTCAAGCCAAGCTTCTCGTAACTTTTTTCCATCATGGCGAGTGCCGCATCAAGATAACTACTTTGTGAGTAGTGCTCTACCACATATTTACCGCGATTTGCGGCTGCTAAATAGGCTTCACGTTCGTAATAGTAAGTTGCCACTTTTAGCTCATAACGTGCCATGCGGTTTAATAACCAAACTAAACGACGTTTTGCTTCTGGCGCATAATCACTTTCTGGAAAACGTTTAACCAAAGTTGATAAGTCGGTATAAGCAACACGGGTGCGTTTAGCATCTCTGTCAGCTCTGTCTACACCAAAGTATTCTTGGAAAGCATTTTTATCCGCCTTAATATTAACCAAGCCACGCATGTAGTACATGTAATCTAAATCTTTGTGGTTTGGGTTTAAGCGAATAAAACGGTCGATTGTAGCAAGCGCTTGCTCTGTATTACCTGATTGGTAATGTGCATACACTAAATCCATTTGGACTTGTTTTGAAAACGGACCAAACGGGTAGCGAGAATCAATTGCCGTTAATAATTCAATTGCACGAGCGTATAAACCAGAATCAAGCGTTTGTTTTGCATCTTCGTATAGTGCTTGTGCCGATCTGTTGGGTACGCGTTGAATATCTTCTTGGTCAGGTGCAGACGAGCAGGCCCCTAAACTAAGCACTGAAACTGAAAAAACAATGGCGAATGCACGTTTCCCTATTTTATTTATCATTTTATTTGTTACCTTCGATGTCTTCGGCTAGGCCAAGTGGGTAAAACCGAGTAAACTATGCGTATTATGTTATGCTTTTATTAAAAGCGATTCTAACCCAGTCAAGCAAAGCTTGCACTGGTAAATTGGGTAAAGTTACTAATGTCAGAGCAAATATCTCTCCAAGCCGAGGTCCCAACAGACTTAGGTGGTAAACGTCTAGACCAAGTATTAGCGCAATTGTTCCCTGATTATTCACGATCACGGATAAAAACGTGGATTTTAGATGATAAAATCACCGTTAATGGTGAAATTTTCAACACCCCGCGTGAAAAACTACTCGGTGGTGAAGTTGTAGCTGTTGAAACAACAATAGAAGCACCTCGTGAATACGAAGCACAAGATATCAAATTAAACATCGTTTATGAAGACGATGATATTTTAGTGATCAACAAACCAATGGGATTAGTGGTTCATCCTGGCGCAGGTAACCCTGATGGTACGGTGTTAAATGCTTTATTACACTACTATCCAGAAATTATTAACGTACCACGAGCGGGTATTGTGCATCGTTTAGACAAAGACACAACAGGTTTAATGGTTGTTGCTAAAACGATTCAGGCACAAACACATTTAGTTAAAGCACTGCAAAAGCGCGAAAACTTCACACGTGAATATGAAGCGTTATGTAATGGCACTATGACAGCCGGTGGTATGGTTGAAAAACCAATTGGTCGTCATGCTACGCAGCGTACGCATATGGCAGTTCATGAAATGGGTAAACCAGCTATTACGCATTATCGTGTTGCCGAAAAATTCCGCGCCCATACTCGTTTGCGTTTACGCCTTGAAACCGGACGTACACACCAAATTCGCGTGCATATGGCGTACTTAAACCATCCCTTAATTGGCGATCAATCTTATGGCGGCCGTCCTCGTCCACCAAAAGGGGCAACGCCTGAGTTATTTGAGTTACTGCGTAGCTTTAAGCGTCAAGCGCTGCATGCTGTAAAATTAAGCATTGCTCATCCAATTACCGGTGAAATGATGACCTGGCAAGCACCTATTCCTGATGATATGGTCCAGATGACACAAGCACTGCGCGAAGATACAAAAGCAAATCCAGATATAGCTAGTTAATTATGTCTGGCTTATCAGCTACATGGCAACCTATTCAGGGTGTAGGCACATTGAGTACTACACGGGATGGAGGTGTGTCAAAGCCTCCATTTGATAGTTTGAATTTAGGGTTACATGTAGGTGATAACAGCCAAGATGTATTAACCAATCGAGCGCATGTAAATAGTTACATACCTAATCCTGCTGTTTGGTTAAATCAGGTTCATAGCGCTGATGTAATTTTAGTGGATGAAGCGTTTGACGCTAATCACATACTGACGGGGGATGCGCTTTACACGCAGTTACGCAATCAACCTTTAGCTATAATGACCGCTGACTGTTTACCTATTTTACTTACCTCAAGCGATGGCCAAGAAGTGGCTGCAATTCACGCCGGTTGGCGAGGGTTAGTGCAAGGAATTATTAATAATACAGTTAGCTGTTTTAAACATGAGCCAGCGAATTTACATGCGTGGTTAGGTCCTGCAATAGGGGCGAATCAATTTCAAGTCGGCCAAGAGGTAGTCGAGTTATTTACAGCAAATAACCCCCTAATGCACAGCGCGTTCAAAGCTCAAAATAATGAAAAGTATTTAGCTGATATCTATCTAATAGCAACTATTTTACTTAATCAACAGGGCGTTATAAACATTAGCGGGGGTGAATATTGCACTGTTTCTCAAGCTAACTTGTTTTTTTCTTATCGGCGCGATGGCCAAACCGGTCGTATGGCAAGTTTGATCTGGCGCAAGTAAATAATCATTAGGTGATTATTTTTCCCACAATACCTTGAACAATCCCGCTAACATACCCATCTATTAAGTAATTCGTTTTTTTATAGGTAAACCCCCATGCGTTTAGATAGATTTACAAGTAAATTTCAGTCTGCGCTTTCAGATGCGCAATCATTAGCGCTAGGTCGCGATCATCAATTTATTGAACCTGTGCATCTAATGTACGCTTTGTTAAAACAAAGTGGCTCAAGTGTGCGTGCACTATTTGCACAAATGAGCATCAGCGTTGATGAACTCAACACTAAATTATCACAAGAGATAGAAAAGTTATTTAAAGTGGAAGGCGTTGGTGGCGATGTACAGTTGTCAAATAACATGGTTTCACTGATAAACCTATGTGATAAATACGCCCAAAAACGTAAAGATAAATACATTTCAAGTGAGTTGTTTGTATTAGTTGCGTGTGAAGATAAAGGCCCGCTTGGCAGTGTTTTTAAAGCACTTAACATTACGGCGAGTAAGGTTGAAACGGCAATTGAAGCGATTCGTGGTGGCCAAAAAGTTGACGATCCTAATGCGGAAGAAACACGTCAAGCACTTGAAAAGTACACCATCGATTTAACTGAGCGTGCAGAGCAAGGTAAGCTTGACCCTGTAATCGGTCGTGATGATGAAATTCGCCGCACTATTCAAGTATTACAACGCCGTACCAAAAATAACCCTGTGTTAATTGGTGAGCCAGGGGTGGGTAAAACAGCCATAGCTGAAGGGCTTGCACAGCGTATTATTAATGGTGAAGTGCCTGAGGGCTTAAAAAACAAGCGCGTATTATCACTTGATTTAGGCGCATTAGTTGCTGGTGCAAAATACCGAGGTGAATTTGAAGAGCGTTTAAAATCAGTACTTAATGAGTTGGCTAAAGAAGAAGGCCAAGTTATTTTATTTATTGATGAAATTCATACCATTGTTGGAGCGGGTAAAAGTGATGGCGCTATGGATGCGGGTAACATGTTAAAACCTGCCTTAGCACGCGGTGAACTCCATTGCGTAGGCGCAACCACTTTAGATGAATACCGTAAATACATTGAAAAAGATGCTGCGCTTGAGCGCCGTTTCCAAAAGGTATTAATAGAAGAGCCCTCAGTAGAAGACACCATTGCTATTCTGCGTGGCTTGAAAGAGCGTTACGAATTACACCATTCAGTGGAGATCACCGACCCTGCAATCGTTGCCGCAGCGCAGTTATCGCATCGTTATATTAGTGATCGCCAATTACCCGATAAAGCAATCGATTTAATTGACGAAGCGGGCTCTTCTATTCGCTTGCAAATTGATTCAAAGCCAGAAGCTTTAGATAAATTAGAGCGTCGCATTATCCAATTAAAAATTGAAGATAACGCATTGGCCAAAGAGAAAGATGAAGCAAGTCAAAAGCGCCGTACAGAAATGGTCGAGCTGATCACTGAGCTTGAAGGGCAATACCGTGAACTAGATGAAGTATGGAATGCAGAAAAAGCGTCTTTACAAGGCACGCAGGTTATTAAAGCTGAGCTAGAGCAGGCACGACTTGATTTAGAAGTGGCTCGCAGAGCAAGTGACTTGCAGCGTATGTCTGAACTGCAATATGGACGTATACCTGAGCTTGAGCGCAAACTCGATTTAGCATCACAAGCAGAAATGCAAGAAATGAGCTTGCTTAAAAATCAGGTAGGCGAAGATGAAATTGCAGAAATTTTATCACGTTGGACCGGGATCCCAGTGGCGCGTATGCTCCAAGGTGAACGTGAAAAACTATTACAAATGGAAGAGCAGTTACATAACAAAGTCATTGGTCAAGATGAGGCCGTCGTTGCGGTGGCTAATGCCATTCGTCGTTCGCGTGCAGGGCTTGCTGATCCCAATCGTCCAATTGGCTCGTTCTTATTTTTAGGGCCTACAGGGGTTGGTAAAACAGAACTTACCAAGGCACTAGCAGGCTATATGTTTGATACCGAAAGTGCCATGGTGCGTATAGATATGTCTGAGTTTATGGAAAAACACTCAGTCGCACGTCTAGTCGGTGCGCCTCCAGGGTACGTAGGTTACGAAGAAGGTGGTTATTTAACCGAAGCTGTTCGTCGTAAACCTTATTCGGTTATTTTGCTTGATGAAATAGAAAAAGCGCATCCAGATGTGTTTAATATTTTATTACAAGTCCTTGATGACGGGCGTTTAACGGATGGCCAAGGGCGTACGGTTGATTTTAAAAATACGGTTATCATTATGACCTCCAACTTGGGCTCAGATATCATTCAAGAGCAAGCGGGAAGTAATGACTATGACGAGCTTAAAGCAAAAGTCATGGGTGTTTTACATAATGAATTTAGACCCGAGTTCATTAACCGTATTGATGAAACTGTGGTATTTCACTCACTTTCACATAGTCATATTAAAGAAATTGCAGATATTCAGTTAAGCAAATTACGTCAACGATTAACAGAGATGGGGTATTTACTTGAGTTGACAGATGCTGCTCTTGAGCGAATTGCTGCCAGTGGCTTTGATCCTGTCTATGGCGCTCGTCCGCTTAAACGGGCAATACAGCAAACCATTGAAAATCCATTAGCACAAAAACTGCTTAATAATGACTTTCAACCAGGTTGTATCATTGTCATTGATGCTAACGAAGACGGCTTAGTGTTTACGAGTCGATAATTTGAGCACAGCAAAAAGCCGCTGTTTTCAGCGGCTTTTTTGTTTTTATTAAGGGAGTTGGTTAAACCTTAAAAGTCAGTAATAAATCATTCACTTTTCTTGAGCCTTCCACTAGTTCAGCCGCACCGCGCGCTACGCTAAAACTCAATTGTAAATTGTCATCCCCTAAGCCTTTAATCTTTTCAACATTGCTACCAATGTCTTTACTTACAACCTGTTGCTGTTCTGCTGCGGCTGAAATATCGGTGGCGAGCTGTGAAATTTCACTAATTTGAATAAAAATACTATCAAGCTCTTGTTGTGTTTGTCCTGTTGTATTAACACAGTCATCGGCTTGTTGTTTTGTACTCTGCATGATTTTAGACCAGCTAAACAAGGTATCTTGAATTTCTTTAATTGAGCTGTGAATTTGTGCTGTGGCGTTTTGAGTACGTGACGACAGCGCTCTTACTTCATCGGCAACAACGGCAAAACCACGGCCATGCTCACCGGCGCGTGCCGCTTCAATAGCCGCATTGAGTGCCAATAAGTTAGTTTGTTCAGCAATCCCTTCTATTTCACTCATGACTTGGCCAATTTTATCTGCTTCAGAGGCAAGCCCCGTTGCTGTGGCGGCCGCTTGCTCAACTTGTACAGCTAAGTCAGACACCATTTTACTGTTATCTGCAATATGATTTTTGATATCAGAGCAGCTTTGATAAGTAATGCCCACTTTATCAGCTGTGTTATTGGTATTGTTAGAGATTTCACCAATCGTGGTACTCATTTGTGACATGGCTGAAGCAATTTGTTCTAGCTGAGTGCCTTGAGAAGAAATACCTTGCTCGGTCAACGTCGATTGTTGATCTAACCCTTGGGCAATCGTATTAAAACTCAAGGTTGAATCTTTTACCCGTCCCAGTACCGTTCTTAATTTAGCACTGAGCATCTGCTCTCTATACTCACTAATGCTGTGTGGGTGCGAGCCACTAAACACATAACGAGATACAGAGTCTGCTTGGCTTTTTTGTTGTTTGAGGGTCGCTGGTGTTGTTACCAGCTCATCATAATTTAAAACTAAAATAACAATACATACTAATAAGTTAATCGCGGCAAGCGAAATTGAGCCCCATATTGCGACACTTGCTAACCAAATTAAAATTCCCGCAATGCTTAAACCTTGTCTCAATGATGTGCGTTCGCGCCAGCTGAATAATGATTTATTAGCGTTAATTTTGGCATAGAGCTTTTGTGCTCTGCGTTTTGCGCGTTGCTCTAGTTTTATTCGCACAGACTGATAACCAATCAGTTGGCCATGCTCAAAAATAGGCGTTACAAATGCATCAACCCAATAATAGCGGCCGTCTTTACATAAGTTTTTTACTGCGCCACGCCACGAATGGCCTTGTTTTAAGGTGTCCCACATTTCTTTAAATGCAGCTTTTGGCATATCAGGATGGCGAACGATATTGTGATTTTTATTTATCAGCTCATCCATCTCGTAGCCTGCGATACTACAAAACTCATGATTGGCATAAGTAATAACACCGCGTAAGTCAGTGGTTGAAACCAACTCTTGGTGTTCTTCGAAGTTAACTTCTTCATCTATTAAGCTTTGATTACGACGCATAGTGACTCTTTATCATTCTTTATTATGGAGGCTATTGTAATTACTAAAACTAATGTACGTTAGTGATATGTGTAAAATAGCAGGAATAAGACATTTTTTTTAATGTTTTTATGATCTTTATCAACTTTAAGAGTAATTGATTTTTTTAGTTATGCCAAACTTTTAGCAAGTGATTCACCCTTTCGTACGGGGAGAAATAGTGCTTTGAGGTTACGATGTATTGTGGCAAATAATATGTAAAAGAAATTGTATATTCGTGGTCGCAATGGCAAGATTATCTTTTATAGCGTGAAACAAAGCGTGTTTAAAATCCAGTAAAAACTATATCTAATAAATTCATATAGTTTTTTCATCGTTTAATCTTGAGTAAAGGTAAAAAGACCCCATAACCTTATGATTAAGCCACTTGGCTCGAGGAAACTTTTTTTTGACAACTTATAATTTAAAGAACACGCTCAACGCGCTATCTAATGCAGATAATCAACAGGCTATTAAAGGCATTATGCGCGGTATTGAGAGAGAATCATTAAGAATTAATCACGATGGTTCTATTTCTAAACAGGCTCATCCTCAAGGTGTGGGCTGTGCGCTCACCAATGGGCATATTACCACTGATTTTTCTGAGTCTTTACTTGAGTTCATTACACCGGTTAGCGAGTCATCAAAGCAAACTTTGCAGCAGCTAAAAGATTTACAAAAGTTCACCCTAGAACATATGGGCGATGAATTGTTGTGGCCAATTAGTATGCCGTGCTTTATAAATCATCAAGACGATATTGTATTGGCACAATTTGGCGACTCTAATGTCGGTAAAATGAAAACCCTATATCGCGAAGGCTTGAAGAACCGTTACGGCAGTATGATGCAAGCGATTGCAGGCGTGCATTTCAATATTTCTTTTCCAGAAACGCTATGGCAGTCACTGCATTCATTAAAGCAAAGTGACGCGAAACTTGAAGATTTTATATCGGATAGTTACTTGGCGTTAATTCGTAACTTTAAACGCGAACTGTGGTTAATTAGCTACATGTTTGGCGCATCGCCGGCATTATGTAGCTCTTTTTTACAAGGGCGTAAAAGCGATTTACCGTTTAAAAAACTCGGTAAAGGCACTTTATATTTAGAAGTGGGTACCGCATTACGATTAGGTAATTTAGGCTATACCAATAGCGCACAATCGTCATTACGGGTAATGTACAACTCATTAGATGAATATGTTGCAGGGCTTAAAAAAGCCATAAATACGCCTTCAGATATTTACGGCAGTATTGACGATTACACCAGTTCGACGCCAAAGCAATTAAATAAAAATATTCTACAAATAGAGAATGAGTTTTACTCGCCAATTCGCCCTAAGCGTAATGCTAAAAATGGTGAAACACCCACTGATGCATTACTAAGAGCGGGTATAGAATATATTGAAATTCGTGCATTGGATGTTAACCCATTTAGTGAAGTTGGCATTGATTTAGAGCAAATACACTTTTTAGATGTATTTTTAACCTATTGCTTATTAAAAGACTCAGCGCCTATGGACTGGGAAGAGCAAGCGCGAAGCACTGAAAATCTTGATACAGTAGTAAACCAAGGTCGAGAAAAAGGCCTAATGCTTAATTTTAATAATGAGCAGCGCAGTCTTGAATCATGGGGTGATGAAATATTTAATCAGCTCGTTGATGTTGCTAAGTGGATGGATAGCGCGTACGGGGTTGATTATTACTCAAACACTATTAAGCGCATGGCGACTTGGATTCATGATCCGGCATTAACGTATTCTGGTCGTTATGTTGAGCAGTTAAAAGCGTCAGGGTTAGATAATGGCCACTTTGCACTGTCACTTGCTCAGAAGTACAAACAAAGCCATGAAACAGCAAGTTATACTGAATTTTCAAAATCGTGGCTAGAGCAACAAGCTGCAGAGTCGTACCAAGCCCAAAAGGCAATTGAACACGCTGATAAACAACCATTTACCGCATTTTTAGATACGTATTTCAGGGTCTGTTGACCTTTGCGGATTACAATTTGTTCAGACTAGGAACGGTTTAATCGCGGCGCGAGGTTTGTAACCTAGTGGGCTCGATAACTGCTCCTGCGTTATTCTACTGGCTTACATCCATGTAAGAATAAGTAAAAACCGAGCAACAAAGAGTAAATCGCTCCTAGGCTGAACCCTAAGGGCAGCACCTGCTTGGCATTGATGCTGCGTTATCGCCTATTTATGGGGAATAACCACACCACATAGGCTTTGCCTTGCCTAAATACCAAACAAACTGCTGCAAATGTAACCTTGAAAGGTCAACAGACCCAAGTAAGTAGCAGGCAAAAAAAACGCAGCTCATAGTAGCTGCGTAAATATTCTTTAGGGATGAAACAATGCTGTACTGCTGCATTCATAGATTCAGACCCACACTTTTTTAAAAAGTTCAGTGAGATCTTAAAAAATGAAAAAAAATATTATTACCTTATCTTTGCTGCTCACTATAGCTGGGTGTGCAACAGCTCCCCCAAAGCAACCAGAAGATATTTGTAAAATTTTCGAAGAGAAATCTGACTGGTATTTTGATGCCAAAGACGCGCAGGAAAAGTGGGGCTCCCCAAAACATGTGTTAATGAGCATGATGTATCAAGAAAGTTCTTTTCGCCACGATGCAGCACCGCCTATGGAATACTTCTTATGGATAATCCCTACTGGTCGTGCAAGCGATGCCTATGGCTATTCTCAAGCTAAAACGCCTACTTGGTCTGATTATATTCGTGAAACAGGTAACAGTGGCGCCGACAGAGACGAATTTGAAGATGCGATTGATTTTATGGCGTGGTTTGTTTATAAAACCCATAAAGTTAATGGTGTGTCTAAGTGGGACGCCTACGCACAGTATTTAAATTATCATGAGGGATGGGGCGGTTATAAACGAGGCACCTATCGTAAGAAAAAATGGCTAATGAGCGTTGCCAATAAAGTAAAACATCGGGCAAGCCGTTATGGCGCACAGCTAAGACGCTGCGAAGATGATTTAGATAAAGGTTGGTTAGAGCGATTGTTCTTTTAGATTAGATTAAAAAGGAGCCAGCAGGCTCCTTTTTTATTGGTTTATTTTTTACGTTTGTTTGGTTGAATTTTGACTTGTTTAATCATGTTTTCTTTTACCTCAAGTACTTCAACCGGATAGCCTGCAATACGAATACTTAAATTAGCATCGGGGATATCTTCTAAGTACTCAACAATCAAGCCACTCAATGTTTTAGGGCCGTCTAATGGGAATTCCCAGCCCATTTCTTTATTTAAGTCGCGAACGTTAGCACCGCCGTCGACAATGTAAGAGCCATCGTTTTGTGTTGTTACTTCTTCACTCGGCGTCCGAGTTTGAGTGGTAGTAAAATCACCCACAACTTCTTCAAGAATATCTTCAAGAGTGACTAAGCCCTGAATGTCGCCATATTCATCAACAACAATACCAATACGTTCTTTTGATAACTGAAATTTTAGTAGCTGAGTGTTCAACGAGGTGCCCTCAGGGATAAAGTAAATTTCACGTACCGCACGCAATAGCGAAGGCTTATCAAACTGCTCTTTAGTTAAAAGGCGAAGCGCATCACGAGAGTGAATAAAGCCAACAGCATCATCAATATTGTCGCGGTATAAAAGCACCCGAGTATGTTGAGCGTGAGTAAGTTGTTTACTGATTATTTTCCAATCGTCATTAATATCAATCGCCACAATTTCATTGCGAGGGATCATAATATCTTCAACGGTAACTTGTTCTAAATCTAAAATAGAGGTCAACATACTTTGGTGACGAGCGGGGATCAGCGCCCCCGATTCATTTAGCACGGTTTTTAATTCTTCTTTACTCATGCTGTGCTCATCTATTTGTGCAGCGCTAATACCAAATAAGCGCAATATACCATTGGTCATCCAGTTAACAACGACAACAAATGGGAAGAGAATTTTTAGTAACCCTTTGAGTATCACCGAACTTGGAAAAGCGACTCGCTCAGGATAGAGGGCGGCCAGTGTTTTTGGCGTTACTTCAGCGAAAATCAGCACCACAAGTGTTAATGCACCTGTTGCTATAGCAATACCTAAATCACCATACAAGCGAATACCAATAATGGTGGCAACTTGGGCAGCCGCAATATTGACGAGGTTATTACCAATAAGGATAAGACCTATCAACCTGTCAGGTCGACTGAGTAATTTACTAACGCGTTTCGCAGCACGATGATTCTCTTTAGCGAGGTGTCGTAAACGAATACGGTTGATTGACATGATTCCGGTTTCTGACCCGGAGAAGTAAGCAGAAAAAAGTACCAATAAACCTAAAATGATAAACAGCGTACTTGTCGATATGTCGTCCAACGATGGATCCTTTTTTTATAAACCAATGCGTATTAAGCTAGAGTGAGCTTTCAGAGTCAAGTTAAAACTTATTTAGAACCACTTCTTGTATAAAACGGCTGCCAAAATAAGCGAGTGTGAGTGTAAATGCGGCAATCATAATACTCACTACCACCACTTTCCCTCGCCAACCTCGTTTAACATGGCCAACGGCAATCGTGGCAAAAATAGCCCAAGCAACTAAAGATAAGATTGTTTTATGAATAAACTCTTTGGCAAACATGCCATCAAGAAATACAAACCCTGTAATCAGCGCCACGCTTAATAATACTGTGCCTAAATTTAATAGTTGATAAAGTTGACGCTCTACCACCATTAATGGCGGTAAATGGCTATGTACTATTGCCAGGTCCTTACGTTTCAAACGTTTATCAATAAAGTAAAATTGTACGCCGTAAAGGGTGGCAATAATTAAGATACAGTAGGCTAATAACGACAGTGAAATATGCGCAACTAACGCAAGCTCTACATTAATGCTATGAAGTAAAACGTGATGAGGAATAAACAGGCTAGCAATAGTTAACAGGGCAGCAAAGCCGTATACAACAGGTAATAGCAGTGTCGCAGGAAACTTCAAAGAGACGGTGGTGACACAAAGCACTATTACCCAACAAGTCAGTAATGCAACATTAACAATACTTAAATCTTGGCCATCGGCTCTAAACACCGAGTTTACTAAAAGCAGCATATGCGCCAAAATAGCGACAGTGCTCAGTATTATAGTAATTTTTTGGCTTGGTCCCTGACGATGAAACAATCGCGAAAGCACGTGAGACGTTGCTAACACATAAAATAAACTGGCAATAATAGTTAAACTAATAATCAGCATTTTGCTTTGGCCACTTAATTGAAGTCAAATAATTCGTGTTCGTTATCTGGTCATTGTATTTTATAGCAACGCAAATGCATAGACCCTGTAAAAAGAAACTCAATAAGCAGCACTTCAGCACTGTATTGTATGCCACCATTTACGGTATACTATTTTCAATTGAATTTTAATAACATCGACCTTATTAATAGAGTTGATATAAACGTCTTTTCGGAACCGTTACATGTTTGAGAACCTCCAAGAACGATTAGGTAAAACCCTAAAAAATATTAGTGGCCGTGGTCGCTTAACTGAAGACAACATTAAAGATACACTTCGTGAAGTGCGAATGGCATTTTTAGAAGCCGATGTGGCGTTGCCTGTTGTTCGCGAGTTTGTAAAGCAAGTTAAAGAGCGTGCGGTTGGTGTTGAAGTCACCAAAAGCTTGAGCCCTGGCCAAGTATTTATAAAAATTGTTCGTGAAGAACTTGAAAAAGCTATGGGTGAAGCCAACGAAGAGCTAAGCCTTAACGCACAGCCGCCAGCGGTAGTGATGATGGCTGGTCTTCAAGGTGCGGGTAAAACCACCAGTGTGGGTAAGCTGGCTAAGTTTTTAAAAGAGCGCAAGAAGAAGTCTGTGCTAGTGGTAAGTGCCGATGTGTATCGTCCAGCGGCAATTAAGCAATTAGAAACCTTAGCAACAGAAGTTGATGTAGAATTTTTCCCAAGTGATATTTCGCAAAAACCAGTTGATATTGCAACTGCCGCCATTTCTCATGCGAAAAAGAAATTTATTGATGTTGTATTAGTCGATACTGCGGGTCGTTTGCATGTTGATAGCGACATGATGGATGAAATTAAAGCCTTGCATCATGCAATTAATCCAATCGAAACGCTATTCGTTGTTGATGCAATGACAGGTCAAGATGCGGCAAATACAGCAAAAGCATTTGACGAAGCTTTACCGCTGACCGGTGTGATACTGACTAAAACAGATGGTGATGCCCGAGGTGGTGCTGCTTTATCTATTCGTCATATTACTGGTAAGCCAATTAAGTTTATGGGTGTTGGTGAGCGTACTGATGCACTTGAACCTTTCCACCCTGATCGTATCGCCTCACGTATTTTAGGCATGGGTGATGTACTTTCATTAATCGAAGAAGTCGAGATGAAAGTAGACAAAGAACAAGCGGCAAAAGTAGCACAAAAAGTATTTAAAGGTGATGGCTTTACGCTGGATGACTTTGCTGATCAACTAAAGCAAATGAAAAACATGGGTGGCATGATGTCGATGCTCGATAAACTGCCTGGCATGCAAAACATCCCAGATGCGGTTAAAGGGCAAATGGGTGATAAAACCTTTATTCAAATGGAAGCGATTATTAGCTCTATGACCAAAAAAGAGCGTGCACGCCCAGAAATCATCAAAGGTTCGCGTAAAAAGCGTATTGCTGCGGGCTCTGGTACTCAAGTACAAGAGATCAATAAACTGCTTAAGCAATTTACGCAAATGCAAAAAATGATGAAGAAGATGAAAGGTAAAGGTGGCATGCAAAAAATGATGCGTGGCATGAAAGGGATGTTACCACCTGGCATGATGGGTGGCGGTGGTCCAAAATTTTAATAATTTAACCTTTAATACCTTCAATACGAGATAAAAAGTAATCAATAAAGAGGCAAAATGCCTCTTTATTGTTGAATAAACTATGCACAGAATAGCTTATTCATATACTTTTTCATCTTGGATCACGGTTTAATCTACTAAACTGGCTTTTTGCATCACTTCTTACTTGCATTGTTGCTAAAAACTCGTACAATTCACCGGCTCCCCATACTGGGGAGTAAATCTTATTAATGAAAACAGTCAATCTATTTAGAGGACGGTATGGTAACTATTCGTTTGCAACGTGGTGGCGCTAAAAAACGCCCTTTCTATCAAATTGTGGTTGCGGATAGCCGTTTCTCGCGTGACGGTCGCTTCATCGAGAAAGTAGGTTTCTTTAACCCAATTGCTTCAGGTCAAGAAGAAAAACTTCGTTTAGATTTACCACGTGTTGAACACTGGTTAGGTCAAGGCGCAGGTCTTTCAGATCGTGTAGCTAAATTAGTTAAAGACGCTCGTAAAGCGGCTTAATAGGCGTAAGTGTAACCATGAGTCAAGAGAACACCTCATCAATAATTGTCGTAGGAAAGCTCGGCGCCCCATATGGTATAAAGGGCTGGCTTAAGGTGCATTCATTTACTGATGATCCCCAAGGGATCTTCGATTTCAGCCCGTGGTTGATAGGGCAGCAAGGTAAATGGCAATCCTTAGAAGTGGTCGACTGGCGTCGCCACAACAAAGGCTTTATCGCTAAGTTTGCGCAAGTAAATGACAGAGACCAAGCAATGGCTTATACCAATGTAGAAATTTCTGTTGATTCAGCGCAGCTACCAGAATTACCGCAAGGTGAATTCTATTGGCGAGATCTCATCGGCATGTCGGTTGTAACTGATAAAGGTTATAACTTAGGCATTGTTGATGACCTTATGGAGACAGGCTCAAATGATGTACTGGTTGTGAAAGCAAACAGTAAAGATGCATTTGGCCAAGCAGAACGTTTAATTCCTTTTTTAACTGATTCAGTTATTCAAGAAGTTAAATATGATGCGAAAGAAATTACTGTAGATTGGGATCCAAGCTTTTAATGAGTCAAACAAGTTCGTTGTGGGTAGGGGTTATCAGCCTTTTCCCGGATATGTTTGATGCAATTACAACGCAAGGTGTAACCGGTCGTGCTGTTAAAAATGGCTTAATCGATTTTAACTGCTGGAATCCACGTGACTATGCAACTGATAAGCATAGAACCGTAGATGATCGTCCTTACGGGGGCGGGCCAGGCATGTTAATGATGGTTGAACCATTAAAACAAGCCATTCTTGAAGCCAAACAGGCTGCAGGTGATGGTGCAAAAGTAATTTATATGTCGCCACAAGGGCGCAAATTAGATCAGCAAGGGGCTAGCGAACTCGCAAACTCTGAAAAACTGATTTTAATTGCCGGTCGCTATGAAGGTATAGACGAGAGAATAATAGAGTCGTACGTTGACGAAGAATGGTCAATTGGTGATTTTATTTTGAGTGGGGGTGAACTACCTGCCATGACATTAATTGACGCAGTAGCGCGATTAGTGCCAGGGGTGTTAGGACACAACCAGTCAGCAGAGCAAGACTCATTTTCGGATGGCTTGCTAGATTGTCCTCACTATACACGGCCAGAAACATTGGACGACAAACAGGTGCCTGCTGTATTACTCAGCGGAAACCACCAAGAGATAGCAAAATGGCGGCTTATGCAGTCATTAGGTAGAACTTGGCTTCGCCGTCCTGACTTGTTGCATAACCTAGCTCTGACTGAGGAGCAAGCGGTATTACTCGCGAAATTTCAGCAAGAGTACCAAAAAGCTTGTGGCTAGAAGACAGTTACACCTAGGAAAGTGAGAAACATAATGGCAAAAGTAAACCAAAATATTATTAAAGCGCTTGAAGATGAGCAGCTTAAAACAGACGTACCTGCATTCGGCGCTGGTGATACAGTAGTTGTACAGGTAAAAGTAAAAGAAGGTGCTAAAGAGCGTCTACAGGCCTTTGAAGGTGTTGTAATCGCTAAGCGTAATCGTGGTCTTCACTCAGCATTCACAGTTCGTAAAATCTCGAACGGTGAAGGTGTTGAGCGTGTATTCCAAACGCACAGCCCTCTTATTGATAGCGTAACAGTTAAGCGTCGCGGTGCGGTTCGTCGTGCTAAGCTTTACTATCTACGTGAGCGTTCTGGTAAATCTGCACGTATTAGAGAAAAACTTAACTAATACGCGCTGTTTATCAACGCAAAAAAACGGGTTGCAACCTTTGGGTTGCAACCCGTTTTGGTTTTAATGCTATTGCAATTTTTATATCGCTACATTTAAAAACCAATACACACCTTAACCAGCATGCGTTAAAGTGTGGTTCACTTCAAAGCACAATATCTTCTCACTTCTTGCAAAAAATGATGTACAAAAATGAATGATAAAACGATAGTTACGCACAACGGCAATTTTCATGCAGATGATGTTTTTAGTATCGCTGCGCTTAAAATTATTTTCCCTTCTTTTACCCTGATCCGCACACGCGATAATGCGATTATTAATGACGCTGATGTGGTTATTGATGTCGGCGGCCAATATGACCCTCAAACTGACCGGTTTGATCATCATCAGCGCGGCGGTGCCGGTGCTCGCGAAAATGGGATTCCTTTTTCGTCATTTGGCTTGGTGTGGAAAAAATATGGCTTAGCAATATGTGATGATAATCAAGATGTGGCGAATGCAGTTGATGCAGGGCTTGTATCAACTATTGATGCCATTGATTGTGGTCATGTTGAAGGTGTTGCCACAGGCATTAGTTTAAGCCAAACAATTTCTATGTTTAACCCAACATGGGAAGAGGAAAGTAATTTTGATGCTGCTTTTGATCAAGCGGTTGAATTTGCACACACTTTGCTGCTTCGTTTTGTTGCCTCAGCGCAGGGTGGTTTAAATGCTAAAAAGATTGTTGCTCAAGCAATTAAACAGGCAGACGATCCACGATTAATCGTACTAGAGCGTTATACGCCGTGGAAAAAAACCGTACATAGCTTATCAGAAGAGGCGCTATATGTAGTGTATCCATCGCATTCTGGTAAGTGGATAGTGCAAACGGTACCTGCAGAGCTAGGCTCGTTTGAAGACCGAAAGCCATTACCTGCACCGTGGGCTGGATTATCTGATAGTGAATTTCAAGCAGTGACCGGTATAGATGATGCTATGTTTTGCCATAATGGCCTATTTATCGCCGGTGCAGAATCATTTGAAAGTGTTATGTCGCTTGCGACTATGGCATTGGAATATTAGATAAAAAGTGCTAATTAAAGTGGCTATTAAGCCACTTTAATTTTCATTGTTTAAACTCGGCATAGACTTACATTTTTATATGCTTTTTAATTCACTTTACGCAAGCTGTGTTCTATTCATTTAATTATCCTACCTTGGTCGCAGTTGAGTGACTCATACTGATCTTTTCACTAATTAGCCTTTTAACCCCTAACGTATCCTGTTAGTATTTATCGTATTGATTAGTTTACTTTTTTGTAATTATTAATTTACGATTTTGCTTTTTTTGGATGGAATGAGAACGTGGCAGAGATAAGTGATTTAGCGCAGCTAAGAAAAGGTATAGATGAATGCGATGCGCAACTGGTTGCCTTACTTGCAAAGCGCAATGGTATTACTCAACAAATTGGCGCAATAAAACAACAAACTGGCGCGCCACTACATGCACCCGATAGAGAAGCTGATTTATTAGCTGCACGACGCCAAGAGGCAATTAATCAAGGTGTAAACCCTGATTTAGTCGAAGACATTCTCAGGCGCATGATGCGTGAAGCTTATCAAAATCAACAGGCCAAATTAGCTTGTGCCGACTCACAACTATCTCCGATTGTCATTGTTGGTGGTGAAGGGGCAATGGGGCAGCTATTTGCAAAACAATTTCAGCGCTCGGGTTACGAAGTTAAAGTTTTAGATAAAGCCCAGCAATTACAGGCAGCAGAGATTTTAAAAGGCGCAAAACTGGTGATGATCAGTGTGCCAATTAATGCCCTCGAAACGGTTGTTAACGCGTTACCTAAACTCGATGATGATTGTTTGCTGGTTGATATTACATCGGTTAAACAAGCGCCGTTAAATGTGCTCAAAAAAGTTCACAATGGCGCTGTTGTTGGCTTACACCCCATGTTTGGTCCTGATATTTCTCATTGGGTGAAACAAACCGTGGTGGTATGTGAAGGGCGTAATCCTGAAATGGCACAAGGTTTATTAAAGCAGCTACAAATTTGGGGCTGTCAGTTAGTAGAACTTGATGCTAAAAAACACGATGAAGCGATGCAAATCATTCAGGTTATGCGCCATTTAACCACCTTTGTGTACGGTCAGTTTTTAGCAAAACAAGGACATACACTGGCAGAGCTGCGTAGTTGCTCATCACCTATTTATCAGTTAGAGCTGATGATGGTCGGTCGTCTCTTTGCGCAATCGCCAGAGTTGTATACTGATATTATGCTGGCGCAATTTGATAATGTAGAAAGCTTATTAGCGCAGTATCAGTGTTTGTTCTCAGAGACGCTTAAAAAGTTAAAAGCAGGGGATAAGCCAGCCTTAATCGATGCCTTTGCTGATGCAAAAGCCTACTTTTCTGACTCCACAGCGCACTTTTTGACACAAAGTCGCAGTTTATTAAATAAAGCGAACGACGCCAAAGTACTCGATTAAACGTGACAGATTAATTAAAACTAAAAAAGGGCCCGCAGGCCCTTTTTTAATGTTGCTTTAGACTAGCTTTGTACGCTCACTGCTTGCAGTGATTCGCTTTGATAACAGCCTAATACGCGTACGTACTGGGTATGCTCTTTAAGCTCTTCTAACGCATGTTTCACTTGGCTATCAGCAAGGTTCGCTTCTAAATCCACATAGAATACTTCTTCCCATGGATTTCCTGGTACAGGACGAGACTCTAATTTTACTAGATTTATATTATGCTGTTTAAAAATCATCAGCGCATCGGCGAGTGAGCCTGCTTGCTGCTTAGTTGCCATAATTAAACTGGTTTTAGTGGGGATTTGTTTAGATACATGTAGCGGTTTACGTGCAACCACAATGAAGCGACTATGGTTTTCTTTTTGATTAGCAAGATTGGCCTTAATGACTTCAAGCCCTACATTTTTACCTGCTTGTGCAGAGCCAATAGCCGCACTGTTAGGTGTTTCAAGTGCTGATTTTAATGCACTCGATGTTGAATCGCAGGTCTCATGCTGCAAATCGCCAAGCCCTTGTAAAAAACGGCTACATTGAGCAAACGGTTGCGGGTGAGCAAACACTTTGGTTAATTGGTTAAGTTCTGTGTCTGGGGCGGCTAATAAACAATGCTCTACGCTGTGAGTGACTTCGCCGACAATAGAGACTTGCGCGTGTTGGAGTAAATCAAATACTTCATTAATACTGCCTGAGCTAGTATTTTCAATCGGTAACAAGCCAAAGTCGGCTTGGCCATTTTCTACTTTACCGGTGATCTCATCAAAAGAACTACAGCCAATTTCAATTAATTTTCCTGGTCGGCGACTAAAGTACTTATGACACGCAAGTTGACTGTAAGATCCTTGTCCGCCTAAATAGGTTACCCGATGGGTTTCACTTAGCGCATCAGGGTTGAGGTTTTTTTGCAGCATAGCTTGTTGATGTAATACTGAGTCTTCTAATATGGTTTGAAAAACATTATTTACATAGTAGGCATCTAAACCAAGAGATTTACCATAACCGATTAATTTTTCGAGTAATGCTAATTCACGTGCTTCATCACGAATTGGTTTATTATTCGCTATCTTATATTCAACAACACCATGGCTAATACGGCGTCGCTTCGCTAATAACACAAGTAGGTCAGAATCGATTTCATTTATATCGTGCCTAAGCGTGTCTAAAACATCATTGCTCATTTGGTTTTCCTCATTCCAAAAATGTCACTGTATTTAACAGCGTAAACAAAAAAGCCTCCCAGTTGGGAGGCTTTACTATTCGATTGATTTTATCTCACAAACAGGGAAGCCTCTTCTATATAAAGAAGCTAAAAAAAGATAAGAAAGTAAGTGAGTATTTTATATTCATGCCCTTAATGTATGAAGAGTAACCTCTAATGTCAACAAGCACTTATATTAAATAGGTTTTTTACCTGATATATATACAAAACATATTGTTTTTTAAAAACTTTACAAATAATTTATAATTCTGATTTGAGATCTGGTATATTTCTACTACTCGCAAAAATAATAATTATAAATAAGGTTGGCCTTTTGTGTATCGACGCCCTCCATCTCGATTTGGAATAAACTCACTCAGTGTCAAGTTATCACTGTTGATCTCTGGCATTTGTTTAGTTGCAGGTATTTGTGCGGCTGCATTAATGCTCAAATCAGAAGAGAAACAGCTTGTATTTGAAGAGCATGAGGTATTAAAGCAATCAAATGAATTATTAATAAACCAGTTTAATAATTTGATAGCGACCAAAGTTAAAATAGCTGAGCAAGCTAATATTGTTGTTAGCGAGCAGTTATTTGAGGGGCAATTATCATTTAAGAATAACAATGCCCCGACTATGCAAGTCACCAATGATGGTTCAGTGCGCAGCGCATCTGCCGATGGCTTATCTGCGGCGTTCATTCCCGAAAATGCTTATTCTCCTTTTTATAAACAGTTAATTGCAGATTCTGAATTGCTTTGGAAAGTGATTTCCCCCACGTTAATTCAAGATTTTTATAATTTTTACCTGATCACCAAAGATAATTTTATCCGTGTTGCGCCACCAAATTGGGCACTTAATGTCCCCGGAGATTACACCTTTAATCAAAGCAAAAGTTTTAATTACGCAAAATCGTTAACAAACCCACAACGCGAGCCGCTGTGGTCACGAGTGTATTACGATGGCGTTTGGAATAAGTGGGTCGTTAGTTTAATTGTACCTATTTATAAAAATGATGAGTTTTTAGGAGTTACGGGTAGTGATATTTCTCTCGATTCTCTCATATCGCAATTGCCCGTTGGCGGAAAAGAAAAACACTTAGTGGTGTTCGATAAGCAAGGGCAGCTATTGGCGCACCCTAATTTAGGAGCCGATAGTTATGCACAATACGGAGAGGCGGGTAAAAAGCTGCTACCTGGCGATTTTATTTCTCCTGAGCTAAAGCGAGTTATTGATAATGCAGGGCAAATACAATTGCCGGAATATGCCGACTCGTTTTCATTAAATGGTGAAGACTACATTATAAATATCCATAAAGTTGAAGGTGTAAATTGGTACGTGGGCGTATATAAAAAGCGCTCTTCTACACTATCGGCACTGAAAGACTTAAAACTGAAGTTTTTTGGCTTGTTTATTCTGTATGCCATTTTAGTTGCTTTGTTATTACACCAAGCACTTTATCAACTAGTTTTAAGACGCCTACATTCACTGGTTTATGCGGTTACTAACTTTGGTAAAGGTCAGTTAGAAATTGATTTTCCAAAAGAAAATAAAGATGAAATTGGCACGCTTAATGGTTCATTCAAAGATATGACCATTGAAATCCGCAAACTCATCGATGGCTTAAACCAGCGCATAATAGAAAAAGAAATTGCAGAAAAGGCTGCAAATCGCTTGTCTAAAGCGGTTGCCTTCTCGGGCACGGGTGTGGTGATTACTGATGAAAACTTTGTGATTGAATATGTTAATCCAAAAATGCTGGAAATGACCGACTTTGCAGAAAGTGATTTCCTGCGCCAGCCACTTCTGACTATTATTGCTAATGAAATGACCATGCTGGTAGAGGATATTGACATTGATTTGCGCAACCGTAATTACTGGCGAGGAGATACCCTTATTGAAGCGCAAAACAAGCCACCCATATGGGTATCGCTGAGTGTGTCACCTATTCGTGAAGATGGTGGAAAAATCACCAGTTACGTTGCTTCAGCGCAAGATATTTCATTTGTAAAAGAAAGCCAACGCAAAATGGAACAGCTCGCTTACTTCGACACATTAACCGGGCTTGCTAATCGTACATTCTTTAGAATGCAGCTTAGAAAGTCGATGGCGCTTGCTGAAAGAGGGCGTTACTCGTTTGCTTTATTTTATTTTGATTTGGATGAATTTAAGCGTATTAACGATACTTTAGGTCACGATGCAGGCGATCAACTATTGGTTGAAGTGGCAACGCGCTTAAAGCAGCGCTTACGAGCAGAAGATACTATAGCCCGTTTAGGCGGTGATGAGTTTGCGGTATTACTCAGTGGTATTGAGCATCAAAAAGAAGCATCGGAAGTCGCTGACACCATTCAAAAAACGTTAAATCAGCCAATAAAATTAGGTAGTAACGAAGTCATTGTTAGTGCCAGTATTGGTATTACCTTGGCGCCATTTGATAGCTTAGAAGAAGATCAGTTATTAAAACATGCCGATTTAGCCATGTATGAAGCAAAAGCGAAAGGGCGTAATACGTTCCACTTTTATAGCCAAGATCTAAATGCAGCCGCCAATGAGCGATTATTCCTTGAAAATGAGTTGCGCCATGCAATTAAAGAAAAGCAACTCACACTGCATTATCAGCCACAAGTTGATTGTCGCGATAATAGTGTAGTGGGATATGAAGCATTGCTTCGCTGGTTCCATCCTACGCAGGGATTCATTCCACCTACTAAATTTATTCCTATTGCTGAGGCAACGGGTTTAATTGTGGAACTTGGTAAGTGGGTGTTACAACAAGCGTGTGAGTTCACTAAACGACTAGAGCAACAAGGTAGAGCGAGCAACATGTCGATAAACCTGTCAGCAAGGCAGTTTAAAGACGCAAGCTTAGTACCTATGCTGAAAAAAATAATCATAGAGACGCAAATTAATGCTAAAAGCCTGCACCTTGAACTGACTGAGAGCATGCTAATGGGTAATGTTGAGGCGGCTATTGATCAGTTACATCAATTGAAAAAGCTGGGTATTTCAATTTCCATTGACGATTTTGGTACAGGCTATTCTTCGTTGAGTTATCTTAAACGTTTTCCTGTTGATATTCTTAAAATTGACCGCTCGTTTGTTAAAGATATCCCTGAAGATGATAATGATATGGAGATCACCGCTGCGATTATTGCGATGGCACAAAAGCTCAAGCTTGATGTGGTTGCTGAAGGGGTTGAAACAATAGAGCAAGTTGAATTTTTACTAAACAATAATTGTTTTATTGTGCAAGGCTATTACTTTAGTAAGCCCGTAGCCGAAGCCGATATCCCTGTGTTGTTTGATCAATTAGCTGCGTTAAAAGTCCCTGAATAGAACAAAAATTGCGGGTTAACCACCCGCAATTTTTACCTTAAACTTTAATCCTTCTAAAATCGCCTTTAACTTATCGCGATCATCACCTTGTACTTCAATAACTCCTTCTTTTACTGCGCCACCTTGGCCCATCTTACTTTTTATTGTTTTTGCTAACTTTTTTAAATCGTGCTGTTGGGGATCTAATCCTACAACTAGCATTACGCCTTTACCTTTTCGACCTTTGGTTTGACGTTCTATGCGAATAGACCCGTCTTTAAATAGTTTTACATCCAGTTCTTTTTCTGGCTTTGGCTGGTCAATTCGCCCTGTTGCTGTTGAATACACTAAGTGATTATCATTCATAAATAACCTATCTAAGATTGAATCTAATATTGGGCTAAATAATAACAAATTTGTGACGCAAAGGCGTAATTTTTGCGCCTAAGCTGAACACCTTTTAATCCCGCAAAGATAAACATCCTCTGTTTAAGTACCGCAATAGTGCTTATGAATAAAAGTGCTTAAGGATTTTAAAAAGCGCTTTAAATTGGCTAGCGCTATAAAAATATCCATGCTACTATTTCGGCATTATAGATGTATGGATGGCCAAATGATAAATTCTTATTTAGAGCAAGCTCAGCTTAATGTAGAGCAACAGTTAATTAATGCTGAGCTAGAAAAGCTTGAGCAGTACTTAAATAGCAATGCTGCACCGGCCGTGCGTTGGCAGTATCAAATTCCAGAACTCGGTGAAGGTGGCGCATGTAGTTTATTCGGCTACTTGCAAGATGAGCCGTTTAATTTAAACGATTACGTTAGCCAAAATACGCAAACAACGGCAAAGTTAGCGCAACTTCAGTTGATTGTTGACTATGTAATCGAAAACACCCAGTTAGATTGGTATGGCATCTATCAAAATACGGCCACCCCTGAAGGCGAGCAGTTATTAAAGCTCGCTTATTTTGGTGCACCGAGTCGCCCTTTATTTCCGCTCACTGCTGAATTTGCAACCGGCAGTAATAATGTGCAAGTGGCACTCAGTGGTAAAGGACGCGTCATTAATAATGTTGAGCAATATTTGGTTGCGGGTGGTGAGTATTACACCTGCGACCCTAAGGTAAAAGCAGAGGCCTGTTTACCACTATTTAATGCGCAAAAGCAGTGCATTGGCATTGTCGATGGCGAAGCCTTTAACACGGATTTTTTTGATAATGCAACACTCGCATTATTAATTGCATGCTGTATTAAAATTCCTCACTTTTTAGTGTAAATAACACTGGTCAATCGAGTGAGTTTTTATGTTAAGCTTAGCGCAACAGCTAACCCCTAAATAACGAAGAGATAGTCAATGTTCTCAGTATTAAAACCATTACCAACAGACCCTATTCTTGGCCTTATGGCGGCCTATAAGCAAGATACTAACCCTAATAAGATTGACTTAGGGGTTGGTGTATATAAAGACGAGCAGGGGAATACCCCGGTATTAAAGTCAGTAAAAAAAGCAGAAGCGTTTCGTTTAGAAAATGAAATGAGCAAATCTTACATTGGTCTTGCTGGTAACTTAGATTACTGTCAACAAATGGAAAATCTTCTTCTTGGTGAGCACCCGGCATTATTAGCTAATCGCGTACGCACAGCACAAGCACCTGGTGGTACAGGCGCACTTCGTGTTGCAGCAGAATTTATTGTACGTTGTAACCCAGGCGCTACTGTATGGGTTACTAACCCAACGTGGGCTAACCACATTAGCTTATTTGAAGCTGCAGGCCTAACTGTTAAAGAATACCCATACTACGACTACGAAAACAAAGATTTATTGTTTGATGAAATGGTTGAAACATTAACACAGGTGCCTAAGGGCGATGTTGTGTTATTACATGCATGTTGTCACAACCCAAGTGGTATGGATTTAAACGAAACACAATGGAATACCATTGCTGAACTTGCAAAAGATGTGGGCTTTACGCCATTGATTGATATTGCATACCAAGGTTTTGGTTCTTCTTTAGAAGAAGATGCGAATGGTTTACGTATTTTAGCCAATGCGGTTGAAGAGTTGATCATTTGTTCATCATGTTCTAAAAACTTTGGCTTATACCGTGAGCGTATTGGTGCGTGTTCAATTATTGCAAAAGACAGTGCAACCGCTGATATTTCAAACTCGGTATTATTAAGTGTGGTACGTAGCATTTATTCTATGCCGCCAGCGCACGGTGCAGACATTGTAAACACCATTTTAAGCAGCACAGAGTTAACGCAGTTATGGCACAGTGAACTTGATGAAATGCGTAACCGTATTAATGGTTTACGTAGCTTAATTAAAGACAGCCTTGCAGCCAAAGACATTGCTCAAGATTTCTCATTTATAGACCGCCAACACGGTATGTTCTCTTTCTTAGGTATTAATAAAGAGCAAATCGAGCGTCTACAAAAAGACTACGGTATTTATATTGTGGGCTCTAGCCGTGTAAACGTAGCGGGAATTAGTCAAGCAAACATCGATTACTTTGCTAACGCTGTTGCTGATGTATGTAAGTAACCAATAATAAGTTTTAGCTTATTAGCAATAAAAAAAACCGCACACTCGTTGCGGTTTTTTTATTGTTTGTAATACCCATCTCCTTATATCAATTTGCTTAGATATAAGGGAGTTTAATTCGTTAAATTGTTCAAATATTTATACAAATTGGTATTACAGCCAGCGAATAGCGCCTGCAATACGTTCATTATACATATCAACCGGTGAGCCTAGGCTTGCTATTAGTACAGTATCAGCTTGTTTTCCTCGGCTTATATGGCCTACGTAGCGAGAGTCACTAAAGTCACCCGAGCCAATTTCAAAGACTTTGTTATCACTAGGGACAATAAACACGGTCATAGGGCCAAAGTCCGATTCAAACACTAAATGGATGCCTTTCTCGCCTTGAAAATCGCAAAAGTTAACATAAGTAACTTTCCCAGGTAAATCATTAAGTTGACCGCCAAGTAAAGCCAGCTTTTCATTGACTGTTTGTAAGCTGATCGGTTGAGTTTTATTTAACGCGTTAAGTTCATGATAAACATGCGCCAATGCATGCTCGCCAGCCGCATGATTCAAGTTTTGCTCTGTACTAAACATAAACGCACTTACCGCAATCACAAATGAAGCAGCGAACGCCAAATATACACGGTCAAACTTAAAGCGTGAGCGTGAATCAATAACGTTGTCTTTTTGTTCAAGCTCATCTTTTCTGGCTTTTTCTTTTAACGAGGTGTTTAAAATAATCCGTTCAGCAAGGTTGTCAGGCACAGGAATATCAAGCGCATCATTGAGTTGCTTATCAAATGTTTTGTTTTCATTTAAAAATTGTTGTCTATCGGGACTGCTGTTTGCAAATTCCAGTAGTTCTTTGTCTAGCTCGTTTGGCTGTGCAATCGTGCGGCGACGAAACTCAAGTTCATCCATTATTTTGATGCCCCTTTAAGTTGTTCATCATCACGGCTTAGTGCCTCTTTAAGTTGATTTTTTGCTCGAAATAAACGTGTCATAACCGTATTTTTGTTTAAATTGAGTATGCCTGCAATCTCATCCCCAGAGCAGCCCATAACCACTTGTAATAGTAGGGGCTCTTTGTATTCATCGGCCAACAATGAAATTTGCCGTTGAATAACGGTTTGCTCCATTTCATCATCTAAAGAATGACTGGTTTGATCCACTAGCGTGTCGTTATCTACATCACTGTAATCAAATTGCTTGCGCTCAAAGCGCCTCGCATTTTCGCGTCTTAAAATTGTTAGCAACCATGGCTTAGCTGCTTTTTGATCGAGTAACGAGTCAAGCGATCGCCAAGCACGTAAAAAGGTTTCTTGCACTAAGTCATCTGCAATATTCGGATCGTTACATAACCAGTAAGCGAAGCGATAGAGTTCCTTATGATAAACGTGAACCAGGGCTTCGTAGCGTTGTTGTTTTTCAGCCATATTTAGTAAGACCCGATCATTCGATTTTTTATTTCCAAACATAAGCACTTTTTAGTTAAAAATTATTATAGGTCAAAAAAGCAAAATACAATTGAGATCAAGAATACAGCTCTTTTAACGCAGGTGATGATGGCTTAGCTGTTTGCGATTGATGTGCCTTTAACATGCTAACTATAGCGTCTAAATTGGCGCTAGCCGTTTGCTTACTGTACAACTGTGCTTGTAAATTGTTTACCTGCGCGGTGAACTCTGGGTTGTTTATCATAGCGCATAAATGGGATAGCGCCCCTACCTTTTTACCTGTAAGGGTTAGCGCATACTGATTAAGCGCATCGTAAAATGCTTTTTCGTCATGGCTTTTAGCTAATACCAGCAGGGCTTTTAAAGATGGTTGTTGATTTGTTTTATTAGTTGTTTGAGCCGCTTGTTGCACTTCTTTAGCTGGGCGTTTATTAAAGTAAAAAATCAACGTCGCAATCCATAAAACATAACCAAGCGCGGCCACAATAATTAGCCACAGTGGTGTGGCAGTTTGCTGTTGCACTGTAACTGCTTGCTTCGTTGACTCTGCCATAGTGTTATTTAGGTTGTTTTCAGCTGGCGGATCAAGCGTTTGCACTGGCGCTGTTGTACTGGGTGTTACTGTAATAGTACGCTCAGGTAAGGTCGCATAACTAATTCGATTTATTTTGGTGTTATACCAAGGCAAGCTAATTTCAGGCAATGTGTAAGTGCCAGGTGTTTGTGGCAATAGCGCAAATGAGGCGCTTTGCTGTGATACCACTCGACCATCACGTACCGCATTATTGGTTTCTTTTTCATCAGGGTAGCTGCGAATACCATTAATAGTAGGCATATCAATTTCGGGTAACTGCTCTTTAGTCACCCCTAGCGCGGTGAGCATAATTGTACGTGTTATCGGCGTACCGGCTTCAACGGTATTATCCTCTGGCTGCCATTGCTCGGTTAAGCTCACCAGTTCACTGGGTAACCAGTCTCCTTGATAGTTTTCAGGGATAGGTTTAATCTCAATTTGCTGCTCATCGCCAAGCGCTGACACTTCCAATTGACGATAGTTTTGCTGAATACGCCCTTGAAAAACGGGAGCTGCAATAGTGTAGGCGCCACTTTTTTGAGGCTGAATTAAATAATTACGGGTGATCACTAAATAACGTTTACCGTTAACCAGTTCATACTCTTCGCTTTGTTTACCTAGTTGGGTAAGTTGGGCATCTTCCATACTTGGCGCACTTAAGCTGCCATCAAGAAGCTCTTTAGCTAAGTAAAGCTTAATGGTGTAAACGCCAGCCTCTTGTACAAATAAGCTGTTGTTTGAGAGTGAGGTTTTTAAAAATATATCGTTATTTTTATCTGCGTCGCTGCTGCGCTCTTTAACCGATAAACTAATTGGTTGCGAGTTTAGCCCTGCAACACTAAAACTGGGAATGGTGTATTCACCCGCCTTGCGGGTCATTAGTTTAACAGACCAAGAGGTTTGTTTTTTTATACTGCCATTAATAATGTTAGTGCGGCTACTTAAGCTCATAGGGCCGACTACAAAATCTTTTAATAATGCTGAGGTGTCGGGTTGTTGCCCTTTTATTGAATCATCAATGCTAATATTAAGCATAAAAAATTCACCCGCTAATACTGGGTTTTTATCAACGCTTGCCTCTAAAGTGGTGGCGGCCATTAATGGCATGGCAGTTAATAGCAATAAACAGCAAAATAATCGCATTACCATGATTTTTCTACTCCTGTTGGACGACGTTGATATTGTCTTTTTTGGGCTTCTAATTGCATTTTGTTTCTTAATAAAATAGCGGGATCGTCGGGCACTTTTCTTAATAACTGATTTAGTTGCTGTACTTTTTCTTTTTCTTCATTAGTGAGTTCAGCGGCTTGTGCCTGCATGGCTTGTTGCTGTGCCTGCTGTTTTTGCTCATCAGAGGGCGGTTGCTCACTCATTTCATTCGGTTGATTTTGCGGCTCATCTTGCTGCGGTGTATTCTCGTCTTTATTCTCATTTTGTTGGTTTTGTGACTGAGCTTGCATGTCAGGCTCATTTTGTTTGTCTGATTGCTCACCAGATTGGCCTTGTTGATCTTTTGATTGTTCCGAGGACTGATCCGATTGCTGTTGCTCACTGTTTTGGCTGTCCTCTTCGCTTTTATCAGCGTTATTTTTCTCGCCATTTTTTTGCTGATCTTGTTTTGATTTATCTGCATCATCTTGACTTTGCTCATCTTGATTTTGCGAATCATTACCTTGCTGATTTTGTTGATCTTGCTGTTGATTCAGTAACTGCTCAACAAGCGCTTGATTCTCAGCGGCTTCACTAAAGTTATCTTGCTTTACTTGCGCTTGTTTGTACGCGTCAATGGCAGCCTCTAATTGTCCTGCTTTAGCCAAGGCGTTGCCATAGTTATAATAACCGGTTGCTGACTTATCTTGGCTAAACTCATTCAAGGCAGCATCAAATTGCCCTTGCTGATAAAGTGCAGCCCCTTTGAGAGCGCTTGAGCGAGCCTGAGCTGCTTGTTGATACTCTTTGTTGTTGTATGCCTCTAATGCCCGTTGATCCGTATTTTTAAACAGGGTTGGCAGCTCTGCGGCATGCGCATTTTGTTGAGGTAAAAAGCTAAGTAACAGTACTGCGCTAACTAATGCAGAACGTCTAAATAAATACAAAGCTAAAGGCAGTAAAATAAGCAAACCATAAATACCGGCGTCAATTCGCCATAAGGCTAAATTTGGTTTTTCACTTTTTAATACTTCACTGTTTGCTTGCGGTGAAAAAACGGCAATATCGCTATTGCTTGGCTGATAATCGGCAAACTGACCACCGCTATTTTTTGCAAGTCCTTCAAGTAAAGATGCATTGAGGGTTGGCACCACAATTTGACCATAATTATCTTTTAAAAACCCGCCTTCAGGTAACTTTATAGGAGCTCCTTGCGCGGTGCCTACGCCGTAAATATTAAGTCGATATTGGCTACTGTTGGTAAAACGGCTTACATCGCTTTGCTGTTGTTGCTCAATACCATCGGTGATCAAAATAATATCGCCATCGAGGTAGCCGGCTTGGCTTAGTAGCTCTTGTGCCATATCTAAGCCAGCGAGTACGTTTGAGCCTTTATCTGGCATAATTTCAGGGCTTAAACTAGGAATAAGGTTGGCAAGAGTCTTAGCGTCGTTGGTCAGTGGTGAAATGGTATAGGCAGTGCCTGCGTAAGCCACTAACGCGGTATCGCCTTCTTTAAATAGCTCAACCATATCGAGGGCTTTAAAACGTGATTGCATTAATCGATTGGGAGCAATGTCGGTGCTATACATAGAGTAGGACATATCCATGACAATAACGCGGGCACTTTTACTTTGAAACACGGGTACTTGTTTCTCTTCAAAGCTTGGCCCTGCACTAAATATAATCGCTAAATTGCAAAATAACGCAACCAGCCACAGCGGCTGGCGAGCTGTATTGTTTGATTCACTCATTACAAATGATGCCAAGTGCGGCGCAATAAGTGGCGCTGACTGGGTTTTTTTATGTTTTAGTAAGGCGATAAAAAATAACCCTGAGGCAGGGAGTAACAGCCATAAAATAGCAGGACGAATAAATTCAAAATCCATTAGTTTGGCTCCTTCATTGCGCGCACCGTTTTTATCAATGCCATTGCACTTATGAGTAAAATGGCCAGTAATAACGGATAATAGAACAAGGCTGTTTGTGGGCGAAAGGTTTGCTCATCGGCACTAATTGGTTCAAGCTTATCAAGCTCAGCGTAAATTTGTTGCAGGCCAGCGACATCTTTTGCTCTAAAATACAGGCCGCCTGTTTGCTCAGCAATTTTTTTCAATAAACCCTCATCTAGGTTACTGCCCCCAGAGCCCATATTAAATAAACTAAAGCCGCGCGGGTTATCTGAACCGACTCCGATAGTGTACACTTTTATACCTTCTTCACGGGCAAGTAGCAGCGCATCTTCTGGGTTTAAATTTCCTGCGGTGTTTTGTCCATCTGTAAGCAACACCACAATACGGTTACTTTCTTTTTTACTAGCAAAGCGTTTTACCGATAAACCTAAAGCGTCACCAATCGCCGTGGCGCGTCCTACTAAACCAATTTGCGCCTCAGAGAGCATTTTACTGACGGTTTTCACATCACGCGTCAATGGGGTTTGTAAAAAAGCGGTATCACCAAACAATATAAGGCCGAGTCTGTCGCCTTGGCGCTGCTCTATAAAGTCACTTAGCACTGCTTTAACCATGGTTAAACGGTCAACATATTGGCCATTGTAAGCCATGTCTTGTTCGGTCATTGACCCTGACAAATCCACAGCGAGCATTATATCGCGGCCTTCGTTGGGTAGCGATATGGGCTCATCTAACCACGTTGGATTTGCTGATGCGGTCACTAATAATAACCACAGCAACCACTCGATAATATTCAATTTACGCGCACTTGGCTCTATGCTTTGATTGCTTAAATTATGTGATGCAAAACTTGGAATGCGCAGACGCGTGTTGGCATCATTGGCGGCGGGTTTTAATAGTAACAATATTAAAGGTAGCGGCAATAATAAAAACAGCCATGGCCAGCTAAATTCAAACATGCAGCGGCTCCTTTAGTTTAAATTGTTTAATAGCTTGGCGAAATTTATCACTAAGTGCTGCCTGTGTTTGATTAGCGTTATATAGGCTTAAAATTTCTTCTTCTGTAAAGCCAATCGCTGAAAGTTGGTTTAATGTGTTGCACCAATGCGTTGTTGACTGCGCGGCCAAACGCGGATCGTAATAGGTGATCACTAAACGCTTTAAAATGACATGTAATTGCTGCGCTGACTGTTGTTGATTAGCTAATGCAATGGCATCACGTTTTGGCTTTTTAAAGCGATAATTTTTATAAATAATGACAATTAAGCTACACAATAAACACACAGCAATTGCAATAACAACCCACCAAGCAGGAGCGAGTGGCCACCAGTCGACTTGGGTGGGAGCAATAATATCGTGTAGACCATCAAGTGGAGAGGTTTGCATGATTTATTTTCTCACTAATTGCAGTTCCAGCGCAGTGGCTGCATCAAATGATAATAGGGTGAGTCCAGACTTTGTTAAGCGATTAATGCGCGCGCTAAATGCGTGCTCGGCATTTTTGGCAAATCGTTGTCTAAAGCTCTTGTCCATTAAGGGCAGGGCAAATTGCTGATTATTAGCACTGACGGTTACCGTTTGTTTAAAAGCAGGTAATTGATGTTCAAAGGGGTCGCTAATATGACACCCAATCAGTTCGCAATGACGCGCCAAAAGTTCCAGTTGCTTGAAGCTGGCGTCATCCAAGGCGTTAAAATCAGACACGATATAAACCAAACTACCGGGCTTAGCTAAGTGATTTAAACGTTTGAGGTTATCGCTAAAATTATTCGCGGCCGGCTTATCAATGTTCTCAAGAGCTAACTGATGCGCATCGCATAAATTATGGCATAGTTTTAATACCGCTTTTTCACGAGCGCTGGGTTTTAGCTCTAAATGCGAGTGCTGATTAAACACAATACCGCCAATTCTGTCGCCACGCTGACACGCTGACCACGCAACTAAGGCGCTAATATGTGCTGCTTGCACCGATTTTAACAGTAATTGCGAGCCAAATAGCATTGAGTTTGAAAAGTCAGTAAACACAAATACCGGGCGCTCTTTTTCCTCTTGAAAAAGTTTAGTGTGGGTTTCGCCTGTGCGCGCGGTAACGCGCCAATCAATAGAGCGTATATCGTCACCGTTTTGATAGTGACGCACTTCGGCAAATTCCATACCTCGGCCTTTGTGGGGCGCAAGGTATTGCCCTGCTAAGGTGTTTTTTATTCTAACTTTAGGTGCCAGCTCAAGCAGTTGCGCTTTTGCTTTATAATACATCAGCTCTTTAAGCGATAAATTAACACCGTGGCTATGGCTTAATTTAAGCCATGCCTGAGAATCAACGTGTGTTTGCATAACTTAAGGTACAGCAACTAGTTCAACAATACGGCTAATGACCTGATCTTTAGTAATACCATCGGCCTGTGCTTCGTAACTTAGAATAATACGATGGCGTAATACATTATGCACAACAGCTTGTATATCGTCAGGCGATACAAAATCACGGCCACTTAGCCACGCATGAGCGCGGGCACACTTATCCAAAGCAATCGTGGCACGTGGGCTGGCGCCGTATTCAATCCAGCGGCCAAGTTGCTCATCTAAGTTTGCGCCTTCTCGAGTGGCTATGATCAGTTGCACTAGGTACTGCTCTAATGGCTCGGCCAAATACAGACCTAAAATTGCTTTTCGCGCAGCAAACAAATCGGGTTGTGAAATTTGCTCAAGCACTGGGGCTTCATCTTTAAGTGCTTCACCACGGGTCAAACGTAAAATATCAAGCTCATGCTCAGCACCTGGGTAATTAATACTTAGGTGCATTAAAAAACGGTCTAATTGCGCTTCTGGTAGCGGGTAAGTACCTTCTTGCTCAAGCGGATTTTGTGTTGCCATCACTAAAAACAGGTCACTGAGTGGATAGGTGTTTTTGCCCACCGTGACTTGGCGCTCGGCCATTGCTTCTAGTAGAGCCGATTGTACTTTTGCTGGTGCTCGGTTTATTTCGTCCGCTAAAATAAGGTTATGAAATAAAGGGCCTTTTTCAAACACAAACTCACTGGTTTGTTGGCGATAAATATCGGTGCCGGTCACATCGGCTGGTAATAAATCTGGGGTAAACTGAACACGCTGAAACGAGCCTTCAATACCTTTTGCTAAGGCATTAACAGCGCGTGTTTTTGCAAGCCCTGGTGGGCCTTCAACTAATAAATGACCATCGGCTAAAATAGCAATTAATAGTGCTTGAGTGAGCGCAGGCTGGCCAATAATTTGGGTGTCTAAATACGTTTTTAATTGTGAAAATGCGTTAGCTGCCATAATAAGTAGACTGTCCTCGTCAGCTTAAATAATACCTAAATTGGTTAGGTAACAAATACTGAGCTAGTTATAAGGTTTATAAGTGGATAACTCAAGAGTTAGACTGATTTTTTAAAAATAGTTCGTTATTTTTTAACGATTTTTTAGCCTAACATAAAACTTTGTAAAACCAGCTAAAAAAGCCTATTGTATTACCCTCATACAATGTATGTAGTGATTTACAATGGCGCTTTTGTATTAATTTACCTTTATCTATTGGCTTTATCACACGGGTTGTTTAGAATCGGAGAAAACATACAGGTCTGACCTGTCAGCGGGAGAGAATAATAAATGTCTGAGCAAAACATACTTAAAACACCAAAAGGCGACCGTATTGCCATCGTAAGCGGCTTACGTACTCCTTTTGCTAAGCAAGCGACTGCGTTCCACCATGTACCAGCATTGGATATGGGTAAGCTAGTAGTTAATGAAATGCTTGAGCGATTAAATTTCGACAAGTCAGAAATCGATCAATTGGTTTTTGGTCAAGTAGTGCAAATGCCAGAAGCGCCAAATATTGCGCGTGAAATTGTATTGGGTACTGGGATGCCAGTATCGGTTGATGCGTACTCTGTATCGCGTGCTTGTGCGACGAGTTTTCAAGCGATAGCAAACGTTGCCGAATCAATTATGGCAGGCTCTGTAAGCGTAGGTATTGCCGGTGGTGCCGATTCATCATCTGTATTGCCAATTGGTGTAAGTAAAAAATTAGCGGGTAGCTTAGTTGATTTAAACAAAGCACGTACGCTTGGTCAGCGTTTAAAAATATTCTCAAAACTACGTTTAAAAGATTTATTGCCAGTGCCGCCAGCGGTTGCTGAGTACTCAACGGGTTTATCAATGGGACAAACAGCCGAGCAAATGGCTAAAACCCATAACATTAGCCGTGAAGATCAAGATGCCTTAGCGCATCGTTCTCACTCACTGGCAACTCAAGCCTGGGCTGATGGCAAGCTTAAAGATGAAGTAATGACGGCTCATTTACCGCCTTATAAAAGCTTTATTGAAGAAGATAACAATATTCGTAAAAACTCAACGGTTGAAGGTTATGCCAAGCTTAAGCCGGTATTTGACCGTCAACACGGCTCAGTCACTGCAGCCAATGCAACCCCATTAACCGATGGCGCAGCCGCAGTGTTAATGATGAGCGAAAGCAAAGCAAAAGCATTGGGTTACGAAATTTTAGGCTACGTACGCAGTTTTGCGTTTTCAGCGATTGGCGTAGAAAAAGACATGCTAATGGGGCCGGCTCACTCAACGCCTATCGCACTTGATAGAGCAGGTATTACGTTAGCCGATTTAGATCTAATTGAAATGCACGAAGCGTTTGCATCGCAAACCTTAGCGAATATGAAAATGTTTGCTTCAGATAAATTTGCACAAGAGCACTTAGGGCGTAATAAAGCCATAGGTGAAATTAACATGGATAAGTTTAACGTGAACGGCGGCTCGCTTGCATATGGTCATCCATTTGCGGCAACCGGCGCGCGTTTAATTACACAAAGTTTATACGAGCTTAAGCGTCGTGGCGGTGGTTTAGCGTTAACGACTGCCTGTGCTGCGGGTGGTTTAGGTGCAGCCTTTGTATTGGAGAGTGCGTAATGACAGATTCAGTATTTAATTTAACGGTTGATGATAACAAAATAGCCGTAGTGACCATTGATGTGCCGGGTGAGAAAATGAATACCCTGCGAGATAGCTTTGCTGATGATTTAAAAGCATTATTAGCACAAGCTAAAGAGCACGCAGTTAAAGGTATGGTATTTATTAGTGGTAAAAGCGATAACTTTATTGCTGGTGCCGATGTTAAAATGCTAGACAGCGTGCAAAAGCGTGAAGATGCATTAGCTATTAGCGAATTATGCCATCAAGCATTTTTTGATATGAAAAAGCTTCCGTACACCACAGTTAGTGCTATACATGGCGCAGCGCTTGGTGGCGGTTTAGAATTTGCTTTAGCCTGTGATTACCGCGTAGGTACCGATAGCGATTTAACTAAAATTGGTTTACCAGAAGTACAACTAGGTTTATTACCTGGCGGTGGTGGTACACAGCGCTTAACTAAAATCGTGGGCATTCAAAAAGCCCTTGAGTGGATGCTAACCGGAAAACAAATTCGTCCTAAACAAGCTAAAAAAGCCGGTGTATTGGATGATTGTGTACCACAAAGCGTACTGCTAAAAGTGGCCAAAGAGTTTGCGGCAAAGAAAAAGCCACAAGCTAAAGAGCCTAAACTTGATAAGATCAGTCAGCTATTAGAGTCAAACCCATTTGGTCGTAACTTTATCTTTAAAAAAGCTAAAGAAAACGTTCTTAAAAAAACCTGTGGTCATTACCCTGCGCCGCTTGCAATTATTAAAGCGGTACGTGCAAGCGTAGAGCTTGATGAAATGAAAGCGTATAAAACCGAAGCAGAAGGTTTTGCCACATTGGTAATGAGTGATGAGTCTAAAGCGCTGCGCGGTATTTTCTTTGCAACCACTGAAATGAAAAAAGAATGGCGCAATGATGATGCTCCCGCGATTAGTAAAACTGCCGTGTTAGGTGGTGGCTTAATGGGCGCAGGTATTGCCCATGTGAGTGCGGTCAAAGCTAAATTGCCGGTGCGAATTAAAGATGTGGCAGAGCAGGGCATAAGTAATGCCATGAACTACACTTACAAAATTTTAGATAAGCGTCTTAAACGCCGTATTATGTCTAAAGCCGATATGCAGTTAACGATGAACCGTATAACCGGCACTACCGATTACAGCGGTTTTAAACACATAGATTTAGTGATAGAAGCCGTATTTGAAGACTTAGAACTGAAGCAAGGTATGGTTGCTGATGTAGAGCAGCATTGCCAAGCAAACACAATTTTTGCCAGTAATACTTCGTCATTACCTATTTCGCAAATTGCAGCTAAAGCAGCGCGTCCTGAAAATGTAATTGGTTTACATTATTTCTCACCAGTAGAGAAAATGCCACTGGTAGAAATTATTCCTCACGAAGGCACCTCAAAAGAAACGATTGCTCGTGTAGTTAACTTTGCGCGTAAGCAAGGTAAAACGCCAATTGTGGTAAAAGATATGGCTGGTTTTTATGTTAACCGTATTTTAGCGCCATACCTCAATGAAGCGGCAAACTTAATGCTTGCCGGTGAGCCAATTGAAAAAATTGACGCAGCCTTAGTTGAGTTTGGTTTTCCAGTAGGGCCGTTGGCACTGCTTGATGAAGTCGGTATTGATATTGGTTCTAAAATCGCGCCAATTCTTGAAAAAGAACTCGGTGAGCGTTTTAAAGGCCCAGATGCTTTCTCGCGCATGATTGATTCAAAACGCTTAGGCCGTAAAACGGGTCGTGGTTTTTATGAATACGACAAGAAAGGCAAAAAGGTTGATGAGTCAGTCTATGAGCTACTAGGTGTAACCCCAGCTCCACGTTTAAATAAAAACGAAATTGCTAAGCGTTGTATCTCACAAATGCTTAATGAGGCCGTTCGCTGTTTAGATGACGGTATTATTGCCAGCCCGCGTGATGGTGATATTGGTGCTATTTTTGGTATTGGTTTCCCACCGTTCTTAGGTGGCCCGTTTAGCTATATGGATAAATTAGGCGCAGGTAAAATAAGCTCTGATATGTCTACTCTGGCTAACAGCAACGCTATTTTTACACCTTGTGATACTTTACTTACAATGGCTGACAAGGGCGATAAGTTTTACACAACAGCCGCTAATAAAGCTGAAGTGGAGTTAGCGCAAGGTGATGATAAATCAACTGACACTCCAAATGAGATGACTGAACAGAAAGATTAATGTTTTAAGTTAACGTAAAAAAGCCGCAAATTATGCGGCTTTTTTGTGTTCGATAATCAACAATAATACTTAATTAAGCGAATTGGTAAAAAGTTGCGATATGGACGCTTATTTACAGTAACGCTTCAATGGCCTTTTTATCCTTGTCAGGCATGTTGTCGACCACCAAATTAAACGAATTATCAATCATACGCTCAATTTCACCCTGTGGCACAGTCCCATCCAAAATCACAGTATTCCATAAGCGTTTATTCATATGATAACCAGGAATAACGGCAGGGAAAATATCCCGTAATGATTGCGCCTCATCAGGATCGCACTTTAAGTTTAGCCACCAAATAGGTTCGCCATTTTCGTCAGTTTCACCCTCATTGCTAAGTGCAAGAGTGGCAAACATTTTATGATTTACTTTATACACATCAACATCTTTAGCAAAAGGCTGGGTTAGTTTAACTAACGGCTTGTTCATTAAATAGGTATGTACAGTTTGTTGGTTCATGAGCCATTCCTTGAGGTCATAATCGATAACTTAACCATAGCAGCTTTTTGCCACTAGATAACACGAGTTTAAGTCTAAATTACAGATTTATGAGTCAGTACGAAGTAAGAAGCTAATCATATCACTTTATTGTTGAACAAAATCAGTTTCGTGGTATGTTTCTCGCATTCAAAAAAACAATAGGAATTCACCCATGCCAAAGGCAAGTGATGTTAAAAAAGGGACGGCTATTGACTTTAATGGCCGTGTATTAGTAGTAAAAGATATCGTACGTTCTGTACCACAAGGTCGTGCCGGTGGTAGTTTATACCGTATGCGTTTATACGATGTGGTCACGGGTAGCAAAGTTGACGAAACATTTAAAGACAGCGATATGCTTAACCTTGCAGATTTAACCCGTCGTGAAGCCATGCTGTCGTACATTGATGGTGATGAGTATGTCTTTATGGATAACGAAGATTATACGCCTTACAACTTGGCTAAAGAGGCCATAGCTGAAGAGATTCAGTTTGTTAACGAAGAGACCCAAGGCGTGCACGTTATTGTGATTGATGGTGCGCCAGTTGGGCTTGATCTTCCTTCAAGTGTTGAGCTTGTAGTTGAGGAAACCGACCCTTCAATTAAGGGGGCTTCAGCCAGCGCGCGTTCAAAGCCTGCTCGTTTATCAACCGGCTTAATTATTCAAGTGCCAGAGCATATTTCTACGGGCGATCGCATCCGTATTAATACTGCAGAGCATAAGTTTATGGGCCGTGCTGACAAGTAAGCCGCTATAAATCTATATTGATTAGCCGAGTATTTAAGTTGCTCGGCTTTTTTGTGTCTGATTTGCCCCTCAAATTGATTAAGCATTATTGCTGATTAGCAGCATGCGTTGCTTTAAATTTAGCCAGTTTAACGCTATTATATGCACCTTAATTTTTCAGCAGTTTGATGAGCATGGTATTATTTATTTTGCTTAGCGGTGTATTTATAGCGTAAGCGTCCGGCAATCCACACCTAGCTTTTGATATTCCAAGGCAGTAAATCATCGATTTGGCAACCCGGTTTGCA